>CAZXEM010000024.1:0-15117 GCA_964639875.1 uncultured Methanosarcinales archaeon
AGACGGAGAGTCTGTCGATCATTTGCTGCGCAGATTTAGCCGAAGAGCACTTAGCTCTGTTATTCGGCCAGTGAAGGCGAATAAATTCCATACCAAGCCACAAACCAAAAATTCAAAGAAACGAAGTGCAACTCACCGTGCAAAAACTGCAACTCGTCTTGACTGGCTTGATAAAGTTGGAAAACTCGACGAATATTTAGAAAAACAACGCGGACATAAACGCCGACGTTAATACACAGATTACACATGACATTGAGTGTGAACTGATATATAATAGAGATGGGTCAATAGGCCTATCTCTATTATATTTAGAAAAATATGAAACTGAAATTAAAGAAATTGCGAAAAAGCACGAAATAGCTTCTCATTCACATACTCATGCTTGGTTAAACAATAAAAATGTTGAATTTGAAATTAGTGAATCAAAACGAAAAATGAAAGAATTTGGTATTAAATGTCAAGGGTTTAGGGCGCCCGGATTCATTACTACTAAGAACCATTTTAGTTTATTAAAAAAGAATGGGTATAGTTATGATTCTTCCTTAGCAACATATTATCCTGGGAGATATAACAATTTATCGTTGCCTAATAAACCATTTTTAAAAGAAGGGATAGTTACTTTTCCAATGGCTAACTTTGTTTATCCGGTTATTAGTTCAGGATTACCTTATTTGAAACTACTTGATCCTATCTCAAAATTATTTCCGCAAAAAAATATTTTTTATTTACACCCATGGGAACTCTTGGAGAAAAAAGATTTACCAGTAGCAAATTCAATCATTAAATCATTTTTGCGCAGAAATTCTGGTAAAAATGCTTGGAAAATATTTGTTAAGCATATTAACAAAGAAGAAAGTAAATGGATTGGTTGCCAAGATTGGATTACTCAATATTTTTGATTTATTTTTAATGTTTCAAATTCCCAATTTTTTTCTTAAAGTCATTCCAATAAGTCTAGTTAACCATAAAGGCATCAGTTTCCAAATCTTAACTAAAAGAGAATATTGCGAGGGATCAACGACCGGTACTTCTTTTGCTTTCCATAACAGGAAGTAGGATGGCAGTTCCAACAATTCTGGACCCCATTTACGTTTATACTCAAACTGGCCTGATTCTTCTCTCACTCGCCCAAAATCAAAAAATTGATAATCATTGTTACAGGCCCATTTAATAAATCTCCAATGTAGAGCATCGTTCGGACGAAACTGTTTATAATTGTTATCTGAGATCGCAATAATGATATGAACTCGGTCTTGATAACAAAAACCAACCAAAGCAGAAACTAGCTTACCTTGATAATAAGCACCATAAATTTTTCCAAGACTGTCCTCAACCATATTTTTGTAAAAACTTAAAAAATATTTTTTTGAATATGGCGGGCTACCAAATTGACGCATATTTTTTAAATAAAGTTGATAAAATTCACTTAAATCGGAGATCGGAACTTCTTTAATCTCTAGGCTTTTTAACGCTTTCTTAATTGCTTTCCTTTTAGATTTTTGAATGTTTTTCCAAACTTTTTCTTCCCCATCTAATTTTAAAACAAAGCGCTTGTAAAGATTTTTTTTGACAAGTTTTTCTGATAAAACGGAATCATACTCTTCTAACCCCCCTCGTATCTCTAGGAAGTTATAATCACTCTTAAACTTTTTATCAAGAGTTTTAATGATCTTTTCAACAAATTCTGTTCTTCCAGCAAAACCACCATATTCTAAATATGCAGAAGAAATTATTTTGTTACCAAATAATTTACTTTTAATTTTTACAATTGGAATGGTAGTTTGGATTGTTTCATTATCAACAACTGAAACAAACGTATACTGGCAATTAAAAGCTTCTTCAATAAATTTTTTATATTTGGGTGTATGAAAAATTAAATGTTCTTCTTTATTAAGAAATTCTTTCCAAGCTTTTTCCGTGGGATTTAATTCGAGACTAATCATTTTAAGCACCAATACTAATGAAAATAATTCCTACAATTATTAAAAACATACCTATCCATTTGTAACTGTTTATTTTTTCTTTAAGAAACCAGAGAGATAATAATATTGTCCAAATATAGGCTAAAGAAACTAAAGGATATAATGTTGATAAATCTCCAAACTTTAATGCGTAAACAAGAAGTAATGCTGATAAACCGTGCAAGGTAGCTCCTCCATAAAATGTTGGGTTTTTGAGGAACTGAAAAATGTTTTTATTCATTTTTCTGGAAGCAATCTTAAAGAGAAGTGCACCAACAGAACCTACTAACGTCCCAAAAATAATAATTCCCATTCCTATAAAAAAGTCTTTAACCATTACTATCTCCTCCAGCAATTAGGATCACACCGAAAATAATTAAGATGACCGCATTAATTTTAAAACTGTTTATAACTTCGTTAAAGACAAAAATTGAAATTAAGATTACCCAAATAAAAGTTAGTGAAATTAAAGGGTACATTGTAGACAAGTCTCCATACTTTAAAGCAATAAGGAGTAATAAAGCCCCAATTCCATAAAAAAATAATCCATAAATTAAATTGTAATTAGTCACTAATTTGATTATGTTCCATTCAAAAGTCAAAGATCCATATTTAAAAAATAATTGCCCAAACGCAGTAAAAATAGTGCAGACGAACATCAATACCAATCCTATTTTTGTTTCTTTTTTCATTGTATTATGATCTCATTGTTTGATGATTTGGTTTTCATTAAACACTTTCTTAATTTTTTTAACGATGTATTTAGTTTCTTTAAAATCGCGGTAAAGAGCAAAAGTAAGTTGCTGCTCTTCAGTAGCTTTAGCTAACTGATAATTTTGATTTGAATCAAGACAACGAAATGTTTTCATTTCCCCCAATTCAACCCCCTCTTTTAATAAATTTTTAATTAACGTTTTTCTTTCTTTTTGATTTTTTATTAAGATACAAAAATAAAGCCAGGCAGGAGTAGAAAACTGGGTTGGTTTAACAAATTCAATTAATCCTGATAAGTTGGATAGTTCTTTAAGACAATATTCTGCGTTCATTTTTCTTCTTCTGAAAATGTTTTGATATCTTTGAAATTGGTTAAAGATGATTTTTTTAGCAAATTTTGGTAAATGATAATTTAACGCTGGCTGTTTTTTGTTAAGTTCTGGGGCCAAGAGTTTTCTAGTAAAATGGTAAATGTATTTGTTAAAGAATAAAGATGAAATTTTTACTTCCATAATAACTTTTAACAATTTTATTAATGGGTATGGTTTTAATTTCGATTTGGTTAAAGTCATCTCTTTTTTACTAGCAATAAGTCCACCACAAAAGCCAATATTTTTACTGATTCCAAAAGAATAAAAAGCGTAATCACCGAATGAACCAGCCAGTTTTCCATCAAATTTTGCTCCTAATGCCTGGGCACAATCTTCAATTAAAATAACATTATTTTTTTTACATAGTTGAGATATTTTATTAATTTCTGGTAAAAAACCAAAATTATAACTTAAAATTAAAACATCAACTTTTTTGATAATCTTTTTAATTTCATCCTGGTTAGCAATTATTCCGGAATCATAGAATATCGGTTCTACATTAGCTCTTTTGAGAGCATCAAGAACTACATGACAGGTAAATGCAGGAATTCCTACTTTAATGGGATTATTTTGTTTATTATTTGTTTTGTTTTTATTATCTTTATTATTTCTAATATGTAACAAAATTTGTTTTAAAGCTTCTCTACCAGATCCGACCCAGTAAAGATTATGATAGGAGATATATTTTCTAAGAGTCGCAATCTCTCTATTTTTATTCCTTTTTCTAATAATACTAAAAATATCGTTCGTTTTTGGCGTTATTTTCTGTTGACTGATAAGCATGAACCTTTATTCCATAAATCTCTTTAAAATCTTTATGATTTTTAAGCCACTATTAAAATAAAATTTTATTTTCATAGTATATTTAAATGACTTATTAAAGAGAGGATTATATGAAAATCTGTTACTTTAACCCAACTAATAATATTAGGAGGCCTATCGCTGAACTTGCTAACATTTTAGCTCAGGAAGGCCATAAAATCACTATTGTTTACCCCTTCAGTAAAACTTGTCCTACTAAAAATTGGGTTGCTAATGAAGCAATTAAAAATGGCAGTATTAAAGCAATAGCGGTAAAATCTTGGTACTTTGCTCCTTTAAGGTACAGTTTTCCTAACTTTTTCCAATTGTTCAAAATAATCAGAAAAGTTTTCAAAAATAATGATAAAATTCATATTTGGGAATATTATTATCCATTATCAGTTTTTCCTTTAATTTATACTGTTTTTAATAAGAAGAAAAGGAAGAAGACTATTCTTACTACTGACGGTTTCGTTGGTTATTCATATCGGCCTAAAGAACCAGCCTGGTTAGTTCCTGCATTCAAATTGTATACACAATTGTTTGCTCGTTTTTTGTTTAAAATTCCGGGAACCCTAACTACTTATGGGCAAGCAATGTTACCTTTTGCTAGGAAAGCAGGGGTGCCGATGAAGAAACTTAAAGTAATCTCAACCGGTATTCATCTTGACAAATTTAAAAAGATTGATTGGAACAAAATTAAACAGTTAAAAAGAGAATTTCAAATTAAAACCGGAGAAAAAGTAATTCTATTTGTAGGGATGTTAACTGAAAGAAAAGGAGTGGATAAAGTTATTCAAGTTAGCCAGAACTTGTTAAAAGAAGGATTTAAAGTCAAAACAGTATTGGTAGGAGATGCTCATGGTAAAAATGTTTATCGTAAATTGGTTTTGTCTGAATATAAAGAGAAGATTATTTTTACTGGCGGAAGGAAAGATATTCCTGAACTTATGAAGTTAGCTGATGTTTTACTATTGCCTTCAGAAGGCGAAGGTCTTCCTGGTGTTGTAATGGAAGCAATGGCTTCAGGATTGCCAGTAGTAGCTACGAAAGAAGGCTGTACGCCAGATTTGATTGAGGATGGGAAAGAAGGGTTTTTGGTTAGACTAAATGGTAATTATTACAATAAAGTTAAAGCATTGTTAAAAAATAAAAAGTTAAGAATGATGATGTCCAATAAGGCGATTAAAAAAATAAATAACTTTAATTGGAAAATAGTTTTAAGAAAATATGAAAAATTGTATTCAGGGAAATAATTTTAGTCATGTTTAACACCCATTTCTATTAAAACATTTTTTAAATTAAACAAAAATTTTTTAATATCATCTTCGTTTATGGCCCCCATATTAGATAATCTAAATGAATTGATTTTGCCAACTTTGCCGGGATAAATAGTAAACCCGTTTTCAAATAGTTTGTCATGAAGTTTGTTAAATTCAAAGTTTTGATTTTTTGGGTAAAGGATTGTGATTAATATTTTTGATTCTTCTTCAGACTTTGTTAATACTTTAAGCCCTATATTTTCTATTCCTTTTCTTAGTATCTCCCAATTATTACTATATCTTTTTACTCTGTTTTCATAACCTTCTTCTAAAAACTCTTCAATTGCTTTTTTGAGAGCATATAATGTTTGTACTGGGGGAGTGAATCTCATCTGATAGTTCTTGGTAAAATATTCATATTGGTCATACAAACTTAAATAAAAAGATCTCCGCGGATATTCTTTAATTACTTTTAGTTGTTCTTTACTACAAATTACAAAACTAACTCCTGCCATTCCTTGGATACATTTATTTGAAGTTGACATCATAAAGTCAATATTGAACTCTTTAATATCAATTGGAACCCCCGCAAAACTGGATATCGTGTCTACAATGAAAACTTTCTCATAACTCTTAACTAATCTTCCAATTTCTTTAATGGGATTTAATAATCCGGTTGTTGTTTCATGGTGAATCATAGCAACGCAAGAGATTTCAGGATTATCTTTTAACTGTTGTTCAATTTGTATTAAATCGGGAAGCGAATCCCATTCAAATTTTAGTTCAACATAACCAATATTGTACGCTTGAGCAATTTTAGTAATTCTTTCTCCGTAAGCTCCATTATTAATTACTAATATTTTTTTGCTTGGGGGTACAACAGAATTGATTGTGGCATCCATTGCTGCAGTTCCAGATCCACCAAATAAAACACACGCTTCTTCCTCTATATTTCCTCCTGCAATTTCAATTAAATTATCATTAATATATCTCATTACATCTCCAAATTCTTTCTCTCGGGGACAAATGTCTGGAACAATTTGTGCATATTTGACAGTATCTGTGGTAGTAGCAGGTCCAGGATTTAGTAAAACGTTTCTTTTTACTTTTGGAAAAGTAGTATAACTTTCAGATTCTTCTTTTTTCACTTTTTCTTCTTCTTTTTTTTCATTAATTTTATTATTTGAATTAGTAAAAATTTTTGGATAAATCTCTTCTTTTGCTTTTCTAAGATCATTTTCATTATCTATTTCAATCCAAGTGAGGTTTTCACAATAATCTGTATGAATTGGGTGGCCCTTTATGTTTGTTGCATGGATTGTTTCTTCATAATGATATTCTTTTTCTCCTTTTTGGTAATCTTCTTCTGCAGTTTGAAATAATTGTTGTAAAAAATCGTTTGATAATTTTGAGATTCCCACTAATGCACCTTTAGCATTTTTTTTATTCTCATCAGAAATATTCTTTCCAAGATTTGCCAAACGGCCTTCATCATTTGTACAAATATAGACATCATCTCCGGAATTTAATAACGCTGAAACTAAAATGGAACTTTTATTATTTGATTGAATTAAAGTTGATAATGCTTTACTTTCATATATCAAGTCTGATTCAAGTAATAAAATATCACTATTGGATATTAATTCTTTAGCTTTTGATAACGAATACATACTACCTGTAGTTGCATAATCTTCATTCGGGACGTATTGGATTTTCATTCCTTGAAAATTTTCTCCAAATTTTGATTTGATCTGATCACCCAAATATCCAGTCACTATTATTGTTTCTTTAATACCCTTTTCATTCAAATGTTTTAGAGATTTTTTTAATAAAGTATTGCCCTCTATTTCAATTAGGCCTTTTGGTAATTTTTCAGTCATCGGCCTCAACCTTGTTCCCATGCCCGCGGCTAAAATTACAGCTTTCATTTTAGAATAAATTCCATCAATTCTTCTTTGTTTTCTTTTGGAGTTGAAGTGGGTCTTCCTAATTCTTTTCTTGCCCCTTTGTTTACTTTAATTTCTAATAGTGTTGGCCCTTCTAGTTGTTGGATTTCTTTCATTTTAACTCTAATTTCCTCTTCGTTTTGAGCTGAGAACACGTTCTTATATCCGTTAGCTTGAGCAACTTGCGGAATATTAATATTGTCTGCAGCAGTTGGTTGTCCTCCTACTGAGTCATGTGCAAAATTGTTCAATACAATATGGCACAGATTCTTTGGTTGTAATTGACCAATTGTTGATAAAGCACCCATATGCATTATTAGCGCACCATCACCGTCAAAACAGTATACTTTTTTTCCTGGTTTTTGTAAGGCGACTCCTAAGGCAATTGAAGATGAATGACCCATTGAACCAACAGTTAAGAAATCTCTTTCGTGTCCTTGTTGAAGTTCTTCTCTAAATTCAAATAATTCTCTTGATGTTTTTCCAGTAGTTGAAACTACAATCGCATCATCTTCTAATAATGGAACAAGTGTTCTGATAGCTTGTTCGCGATTAAGAGGGTAATTTGTTGTTTTTGTATTTTGTAATTTATGTTCTGTGAAAGTTCCTTTTCTTACAATAAGAGCATAGGGGGTTTTATGATTTTCCATATGTGTAATTGCTTTACCAATCTCTATTTCTGTTTCTTCGATTGTATTTGGAACAATTGAATAAGGTATTTTTAGAACATCCAACATATCCAGCGTGATTTTCCCCATTCTTGCATGTTGTGGTTCATCTTTTTTTCCTGGTTCGCCTCTCCATCCTATAATCAATAACATCGGAACAGAATAAACATCTTCATCAGTTAAAGAAGTTAATGGATTAACACAATTTCCCAATCCTGAATTTTGCATGTAAACAATGGCGGGGTTGTTTGTGCTTAAATAATATCCACTGGCTAAACCAATCGCATTACCTTCATTTGCAGTTACAATATTCCTTTCTGGGGGAACATTATCTGTGATGTAAGAACATAATTGTTTTAATGTAGAATCGGGTACTCCTGTAAAGAAATCCATCTCATTATCTCGTAAAAGTTCATAAAAAATCTTGGGAGAGATCATTGTTGACCTCTTCTTTGAGCAAGCATTGCGTTAACTCTTTTGTAATCATCAAAAGTATGTACTTCACTCCAGCCTTTATGTATTTCTACGCATTTTACTTTATGTCCTTTTTCTATTAATCTCTGGATGGCTTTGGTTAAATCTGCCCCTTTCATTTCTTCAACATTTTCATGATATATTTTTTTTAACAACTCAATGCCTCTCGCACTGAATAAAGCTATGCCAATAAATTCAAAGTTTGCTTCTTCAAAGCTTACGCTTGAACCAATCTTGATAATTTCATTATCGTTATCAAGTGTTAAGCTCCTTTCTCCATAAACAGGATTGTTCCTTGCTGTAACTAAGTCCAATTTTTTTCCAGTTCGGTGAGGATGCATTTTGTAAGTAGAATCAATTGCCAAAACGATGTCATCATCTCTTTTAATTATTTTTTCAATGACTTCTTTCTCAAATATAATGTCTGAAAAAGTAATCAATGTTTTCCCTTCCATTTTTTCCTGAGCGTGCATGATTGAATGAAACACTTTTGTTTTAGAAAAGTCCGGGTTTTCAATTTTATTAATTCCTTCAACATTAATTTTATTACTACAATAGCCCGTAATCACATTGATGTCAGAAATTCCGCAAGAGTTAAGCAATTCTACATTCCTTTGTAAGATTGTTTTCCCATTGACGTCCAGCATACAAGTTGGTGTGTCGTTAAGGTAAATTTGTTGTAAAGTTTCATCAATTGGCTTTCCTGCAGCCGGAATGATGGAGGTGATGTGTTCTTTGTCTTTGACAAACTGTTTTTCATGTTCTTTCATTTCAAAAGTACCTTGCAGTTCAAATAGCTCTTTAACAGGGATCAACTTTTCTGAAACAGTATGGATTCCGCCCTCCTCATTAATTTCTTTTAATGTATCTTTAATTGCAGTTACCGCGGTTCTGATAACGTGGTTTGCGTAGATGACCATTTTCACTTGAGGGTAATTTTTAATTTTTTCTTCTGTGAAAGTGTAATAATTTGTGGGTACAATTACTATTGGAATGTTTTCTTTCCACTCTTCTAAGAATCGGATGACTTCCGCAGGGTCACTTTTTTTTGAATGAATCATAATTGCATCTGCGCCGGCTTTAAAATAAGCATTTGCTCTTTTCATCGCTTCTTCATGTCCCCAACCAGCAATTAAAGCTTCAACTCTGGCCATGACCATAAAATCGGGATTTTTTTGAGCATTTTTTGCAGCTAGAATTTTACCCGCAAATTCGGCAATTGAAGCTAATTCTTGTTTTCCTCCTGTTAACAAACTATTTTGTTTTGGAAACTTCTTGTCTTCCATAATAATTCCTGCAATTCCCGCGGACTCAAATTTTTGAACCATTCTAATTACGTTAATAGAATTACCATAACCTTGATCAACATCAACAACTACGGGGACTGAAACAGCATCATTCATCGAAATTGCTGCGTTTAAATAGTCAGTCATTGTAAGAATATTAGCATCTGGAACTGCATGAGAAGCAGAAGTTTCTAATGAAGAAGCCCAAATACCTTCAAAACCAGCTTTTTCTATGAGTTTAGCTGTTAAACCATTATGTGCACCAACTATACGGAAGAATCCTTCTTTAGCAAATAATTCTCTTAACTGTTTTGTTTTTGACATTTGATACATTTTATTATATACCTTATTACAGATTGTGTTAAAGTTAGGTTATAAATATTGTGTATCTGTAAGACTTGATATGTATGATTTTTTGAACAAGTTTATTTTTGATTTAAGCCCCATAACCCACAAATAAAATACCTATTAAAATCATAATAATTCCAAGCCATTTTAAGTCATTCATTTTTTCTTTTAGAAATTTAATTGAAAGTAAAGACACCCAAACATAATTTAATCCAGCAATAGGATAAATAGTAGAGAGATCTCCAAATTTTAATGCGAAAACATATATTAAAGCAGAAATGCCGTAAAAAAAGAATCCTAAATACAAAAAATGATTTTTTAATAGATTGAGTATATTTTTATTAGCTAAGCGTGAAGTGTACTTGAAAAATAAAGCACCAAACGCACTAATTATTGTTGCAAGTATTGCAAAACCAAATCCATAAATCAAATCACTGGTCATTTTCATCACTCCTTGCAATTAGTACGATTCCGAAAATTACAAATACAATTGCCCAGATTTTAAAGTGGTTAATTTCTTCAGCAAAAAAGAAAAAAGAAATTAATGTTACCCAAATAAAATTTAAAGCAATTATGGGGTAAAGAGTTGAGAGATTTCCAAATTTTAAAGCTATAATTAATAAAATAGCTCCCAATGTACAAACACTAAACCCCAAGATTAGTTGATAATTAGTCAACAAAATTAAAATGTCCCATTGAAATGTTTCTGAACTCCTCTTGAATAAAAATTCACCTACACCAGTAAATAAAGTACAAATAATCATTAATAAAATCCCTATTTTTAAATTTTTCATCGAAAACCTATTTACTCTTTGTAATTTTTGTGTTTACAATTCTTATAATTTGCGAATATTTTGATGAATAGTTAAACAAGAACTTATTTTCATAACTCTATTTAAATAACTTGTTAAAAATAGCTCTGGAATAATTAAATAAAGATAATGGTTTCCATAACCAATAAAATATAAAATGAAAATTTTAATGCTAATTGATCAAAAGTACCCAACTGAACATGTATTTCTTGAAGAAGTATATTCAAAAATATTTAAAGAGAAGGGGCACCAAATCGTTTGGGTAATGAAAGCTAAAGATACTTTCCAGAAAAAAATAAAAATTGGATATTGGAATGAAAATAAAGTTTACATTTTACCTACTAATAATAATATTTTGTTAGATTATTTTTTTTTAATTAAAGATTTAATGGAATTAAAAAAAATGTTGACATTAAAAAAGGAAAAGTTTGATTTGATTTATGTACGTAATGATCCGTTTATGGGGATTTTTGCAAGATTTTTTTCTAAAAAAAGTAAAATTCCTTTCGTTTTTCAGTTATCGCATTTAAAATCCGAAGAAACAATTTACTTTGCTAAAAACGGTCTTTATGGGACTAGGATGAAAAATTTTATTTTAGGAAAAATTAGCCAAAAATTAACTAATTTCTCATTAAAAAAAGCTAATTTAGTTTTTCCAATCAGTGAAATGATGAAAACTTATTTGATTCGTAAGGGATTAAAACAGAATAAAATGTTGTCTTTGCCATTAGGTGCTAATCCCAAAATTAAAGTTAACAAGCATGAAGTTGAAAAAATAAAACAAGAGTATAATCTCAAAGATGGAAACACATTAGTTTATTTAGGAACTTTGATTAAAACTAGGGACCCTGTGTTTTTATTTAAAATTATAAAACAACTTAAACCAGATTTTCCTAAAATTAAATTATTAGTGGTTGGAGAAGGTAAAACTAAGCATGATTTGTTAGATTATAAGGATTATGTTAAGAAAAATAATTTACAAGAAAATATTTTTTTTATTGGAAAAGTTCCCCGTTGGCAAGTGCCTAACTATCTTGCTGCTGCCGATATAGGTCTTTCACAGTTTCCTCCTGTACCAATACTAAAAATGAATTCTCCAATAAAATTAATGGAATATATGAACTTGGGTTTACCTGTTGTTGCTAATAATTATAATCCTGAACAAAAACTAATTGTTACTGAATCCGGTGGAGGTTTTTGTGTTGATTATCAGGTTGAAGATTTTTGTAAAGTCATTAAAGAGTTAGTAAGAAATGACCGGTTACGGTTAAAGATGGGCCAGAAAGCGCAAAATTATATTCGTAAGGAAAGGAACTATCAAAAATTAGCAGATAAAGCTGAAAAAAGGATATTATCCTTAATAAATGATGGGGACTATAAATCTTTATAAAACGACAATCCTCACTTAAAAATTAGAAATAAAAAGATGAAAAAAAGATTACTTAAATTAATTGAATGTAAAAAATGTTGGCAAGATTTTAAGTTGCACGTTTTTAAAGAAGAAAATAAAGAAATTAAAGATGGTCTTTTAGTTTGTCCTCAATGTAATAATTACTATTCCATTGTTAACTTTATTCCTCGAATTTTGCCTAAAAAGTTTTATTATAATTCTAAATTCGAACTATTTTACCATCAACAAATTAAAAAAATTGTTAAAGATTATCAGTTTGAGGAAGATAAGGATTTTTTTAAAAAACTTAAACAAGATAATATTAAATTTTTTGGGTATGAATGGGTTCATTTTGATCGACACGGTTTTGATGATCGTATCTATCATGAAAAGTTTGAAAAAAATATTTTTCATGAAAAAACATTATTAAGAACTAAAGAATTAAATAATAAACTTGTTCTTGATGCTGGTTGTGGTAATGGTCGTTATACCTATCAAGCTTTATGTTGCGGGGCAGAAGTAGTAGGCTTTGATTTAGGCCCCGGTGTAGAATCAGCTTATCATAACACGGCTCAATTTCCAAAAGCCCACATTATTCAGTCAGACATTTTTAACCTTCCATTCAAAAATGAAGTTTTTGATATTGCTTTTACTATTGGAGTAATTCACCATACCGGAAATTCAAAAAGAGCTTTTTATTCACTTTTATCTCCATTAAAAATTAATGGAACTTTAGCAGTAACTTGTTACCATAAAGGTAATTTCATCTGGGAATTTAATGATTGGTGGATACGTTTAATTACAACCAGAATGTCTATTCCTAAATTAATGAAATTGTCAAACTTTTTAGCCAAAAGTTGTCTGTTTTGTGGTTTAGCCATTGAAAAACCAGTCAATCTTTTGTTTAGATGGGAACCGAACGTTTCCATTATGTACGATTGGTACAGTGCACCAATTGCTCACCATCACACTTATCCGGAAGTGTATTCTTGGTGTAAACAGTTTGGAATTAATCTTACGGAAGATTTACGTTGGGAAAAACGTGAATGGATCAGAAACATTCGGTGGGTAAGAAAATTTGTTGCTCCTGACTGGGCAATTACAGTTAGGGGAATAAAAAGTGGTGAAAAAGTTGTTAAACTTCGACCGAAGCATATTTATGATAAGAAAAAAGTTTCTTGGGATGATTAAAGTCGTTTAATTTGCTTAAAATGGTCAAATAAAGAATTAAAGTTCATAAATACTTTAATAGGAATTGTTACTTCTCTTTAAAATGTGTGGAATTTGTGGTTTTAACTGGGAAGATAAAGAGTTAGTTAAAAAGATGTCTGCGTTACTTAGTCATCGCGGTCCTGATGGTAGTGGATATTACGTTAATGATAATGTTTCTTTTGGCCACAGAAGATTAAGCATCATTGACATTTCTACTGCTGGCAAACAACCAATGTCTAATGAAGATGGAACCATTTGGATAACTTTTAACGGTGAAATTTTTAATTTTTTAGAGTTACGTGCAGAATTAGAAAATAAGGGCCATAATTTTAATTCTTATACTGATACAGAAGTGATTATTCACGGCTATGAACAGTTTGGAGAAAAAATTGTTGAAAAGCTTAATGGCCAATTTGCTTTTGCTATTTGGGACGAAAACAAAAATAAGTTGTTTTTAGCTAGGGATAGGTTAGGAATCAAACCTTTATTTTATTATTGGAACGGAAGCAAATTTATTTTTGCTTCAGAGCTCAAATCAATATTAGAAGATGATTTTTCAAGAGAAATTAATCCTCATTCTTTAAATCATTATTTAGCTTTTGGTTTCACTCCAACAGGAAATTCTATTTTGAAAAATATTTATAAACTTAAACCAGGTCATATTTTAACATTAAAAAATGGTTTACTTAACATCCAACCTTATTGGGATGTGACTTTTAAAAATAGTTCCAGAAATAATATTACTAATAAAAAGAGATTGTGTTCTTCAATTCGGAAACATCTTGATGATTCTGTAAAGAAAAGGTTAATAGCTGATGTTCCAGTAGGTGCGTTTTTGTCTGGCGGGATAGATAGTAGTGCAATTGTAGCTTCAATGAAAAAATCTAAAGATGATTTGAAAACTTTTTCAATTGGGTTTGATCATAAAGAATTTAATGAAACTGATGATGCTAAACTAATTGCTGAAAAGCTTAATACCGATCATTATGAAAATTTTTTTTCAGCAGAAGATGTTTTAAAGTTAATTCCAAAATTGGCTTATCATTATGATGATCCATTAGCAGACTATTCGATGTTACCCACTTATTTTGTGTCACAAATTGCTAAGAAACATGTTACTGTTTGTCTTGGCGGTGATGGTGGTGATGAATTATTTGGAGGTTATGATTGGTATACACAATTTAATATCTTGTCTAAACAAAAACATTTCCCTCAATCTGCTAGAGCAGTAATTAAGAATATTTTACAGAAACAAACTAAAAGTCACTTAACAAACAGAATCTCCAACCTAATTTCAAAAAAGGAAATTCCAGATCATTTATTGTACGGAAAATTAAGAGCTTTACTTAACGATAAAGATTTGGTTCACCTTGGAATCAATAAAAATGTTTTAAACACGTACCAACAATTTTTTTGTTGGAAAAATAAGTTTAACAATTTAATGTACAGTGATTTGAAATTGTATCTTCCTGAACAAATATTAACTAAAGTTGATCGTGCATCAATGGCTCATTCTTTAGAAGTTAGGGTTCCTTTCTTAGATCATCAATTTGTAGATTTTGCAGGAACAATCCCATTCAATTTAAAGATTAAAAATCAGCAGAAGAAATATATTTTGAAAAAATCACTGAAAGGGATTTTGCCAAATAGGACCATTTATAAGAAAAAGCGTGGTTTTGGTGTGCCTTTAAAGTATTATTTTCGCAAGGAACTTAAAGATTATATCACCGAAAAATTATTAAAGTCAAAAACAGGGAATAAAGATTTTATTAAAAAAATATTGAACCAACATTTAAATGGTAGAAGAGATTATAGTCATTTAATTTGGAGTTATTTGATGTTAGAAGAGTGGAAAAAGAAATGGTTAAATTA
>CAZXEM010000025.1:0-14031 GCA_964639875.1 uncultured Methanosarcinales archaeon
AGTACCTCCCACTCCACCATTTAAAAAAGAGTCTCCTCCAGTAGTACTGGATCCATCTTGTCCGTCGCCACTATATCCACCACCACCAGATCCTTGTCCATTAGTCTGACCATCATCTCCGCCGCCGCCATTAATACCACCACCACCTTGGTAAGTACTGCTTCCACTAGATTCTGTATTTCCCGGATCACCATTTGGATTGTCTGGAAAACTACCACCATCATAATCAGCATTTCCACCGCCGCCACCAGCAGCAATAATGTGGATTGAATTATTGGAATCAACTACAAAAGTTCCACCGCCACCACCACCACTATTAGAACTTCCACCAGAACCACTTCCTAGCGTTCCTCTTTGTCCAACCATGATTTTTATAACCTCTCCTTCAGTTAATTCAAAATCACCAACCATTCTAGTACCATTTCCACCACCTGCACCGCCTCCTTTCGCTCCTACTGCTTCGATGGTATATGTTCCAGTTGACGGAACCGTCCAATTTTGAATCCCCGTTCCCAAAGTTACACTCCCAGCCAAAGTGGTTCCTGTATAACTAGTATCACAATCATCTTGTGAAGGGCCCGTTTTTCCAGTTATTCCACAACTTGTAAAATTATAAATAGTGCCACTAGCAGGATCTAAACTAACATTAACTTCATCACAATTGCCCCCAGAACAAGTAACGTTAACAGTTACATTAAAAAATTCATGTTGTGAAACATTAATATCTGTTGTAGGATAAATCCAATCTAATAATAAAGAAGAATCAGCCAGGGCTATAATCTCCTCCATCATTCCAATCATTGTTTCATTTACAAAAGTATCATTTTCAGTTAAATTAATGTTTGTCCCATGAGTTTCATTTACTACTTCCTCTGTATCATTAATTGGTTCAATAATAGTTTCAATTACATCCTCAGTTTCATTTTCTTCAGTTACTGGAAGCATGATTAGTAATTCTTCAGTTTGATTTGATTCGTTTACTACTTCCTCTGTTTCATTAATAGGTTCTATTGTAGTTTCAATTATCTCATCAACAACTTCACCAACGGTTTCATCTATTATTTCTTCAGAATCATTAATATGTTCAACAATTTCTTCCTCAATAACTTCTTCAATTTCTTTTTCTTCTGTAACAGGAAGCGCGATCAAGAATTCTTCAGGAGGATTGTTATTTTCCACAATGGAATTATTTGTTACATTTTCCACTTGAGTGGCGTTATCTAATCCAGTCATGTTAGTCAAGTTTTCGTCAACAATTATTTCAATCAACTCATCAGATTCATTGACAATAGAATTGTTAATCTCATCAACAGGTAACGTAAGAACAAAATCAATTATTTCAGTTTCATTAACAACGCTTTCAGTAAAATTATTTTCAGTAGAATTGGTTTCATTAATTCCAGGAACACCAACAGCCGCTCCAGTTAATAGGTTATTATTTGAGGATGGATTGTTAAATAATAAGAGTACACTAAATACAATTAAGAAAGTTACAATTAAACCTATTTCTTTTTTACGTTTCATTTTCCTTTCCAATAGTGTAACTTGGCTTTACCAACTGGCCGAATTCTTATTTTCCCCTCCCCTTTCAGTTCTGCTAATATTACAGGAACAGTATTTCTAGAAATTTTTAGAGCTTTAGCTAATTCTATAATTGTAAAACCATCTGTATCTTTCTTTAGAATTTCTACTACCAACTCTTTTTTTGTTTTACCCATAGTGCATTAACGCTTAACGATATCGTTATGCATTAACGCATTAGAGTTTATAAGATTATCGTTTTTATATTAAAAATTAAAAGAAATTAAGAGACTTAATGTTTCATTCGTTCTATTGCTTTCTTGATCTCATCATCGCTATTAACAGGCTGTTTCTCAGAAGAATCAGTTTTAACAACTGCTGGCTGAACAACAACTTCTTCTTTTTGTTCAACATTTTCTTCTTGATATTTAATTTTCCAAGTCTGATCTTTGATTTTTGATTGAATAGAATTCAAATCATAGTCTGGCTGTTTAGGTTGCCAAAGAAGTTTACTATTCATTTCATCTTCTGCAGTTCTAGGAAGTATATGGATCACTAATTTTCCATCTTGATTGTCGTCACTCTCTCCTGATTTTAAAATTATATTTGTGCCGTGTGCACCAAGACCTTCAAAAACTAAAGTTGCAGCAAGGGAAGCAGTAGAAAATAAATGAAAAGATTCTTCTGCAGATAATTTTTCAACATACTTCTCTTCAACTTTACTATAAATTTCAATATGCCCCGCAACAGCACCTTTTTCAGGAAGAACACAAAGTACTTGTTCATCCTCATAAATTAATTGATTATTTTCAGCTATAGGTTTAAGAAATTCTGGAACAACACCAATGCCAGTATGCCAACTCATTGGATTACGTTTAAAATGATTAGCCATCATGATTGGAAAATTATGTTGTAAAGTTTTTAATTTCTCTTCATCCAAACTATGTTTCATCTCAAACAAATAATTGAAAAATTTATCACCATTCTCTCTAGGAAAAATATGTACTAAAAAGTGAGGGAAATATTGGCCAGCAGCGTTACCTGCAGCAATGAACATGTTCACGCCAGTACGAACCATCCCTTTTTTAACCGCCCCTAATAGTTGTGGCATGATTGCAAAAAAATGTTTAAAATCTTCAGGTGGAATGTAAGGGGTAATAGGATAGTGTTCTTTTAACGTAAAAACTGTATGCCCTTTAATAATAGGATAAACATCTAAGATGGCTAAAGTAATATCATCCTCAAAAACAGTTTTTCCCTCTTTTTCTTTAGAAACTATTTGACAATAAATACAACTTTTCTTTTGTTCAGCCAATTGCGCTTTTATTTCAGGTGAAAGATTCATTTTTAGTAAACCAAATAATAAATAAAAAAAGAAAACTATTTCTTTTTACTTTTCTCAACCAGCTTTGCTAACTTCAGCTTCTTAATTAGCTCTTTATATCGGTTTCGAATAGTTACTTCAGTTACGCCAGCAACATCTGCAACTTCTCGCTGTGTTCTCTTTTCACCATGAATCAAACTAGCAACATAAAGTGCAGCAGCAGCAATACCAGTAGGACCTCTACCAGAAGTCAATTCAATATCACGCGCCATTTCTAAGATTTCTACAGATTTAGATTGAGTTTCTGCGCTTAACTTTAATGCAGAAGCGAACCGAGCAATATAATCTGCAGGATTACTAGGCTTAATGCTAATCTCAAGCTCTCTAGTTACAAAACGGTAAGTTCGACCGATTTCTTTCTTTTCAATCCCAGAAGCTTCACTCATCTCATCTAATGTTCGAGGAACTTCATGCCTTCGACAAGCAGCATACAAAGCACCAGCAACCACTGATTCCATACTTCTACCCCTAACAAGGCCTTTCTGAACAGCTAATCTATATATACGTGCAGCTTCTTCTTCTACGGATTTTGGTAATTTTAAGAATGAACTTACTCTTTTAAGTTCAGCTAAAGCAACTTTTAAGTTACGTTCAATAGCTGTACTAATCCGGATGTTCCACTTTCTTAACCGGAAAAATTTGTCCCTTTCTCGATCAGAACTTAATTTATAAAAATCAGCAGTAGTCCCAACTTCAGTTCCAAGACCTTCATCAAACTGAGTTTGTGAACTTGGAGCGCCAGTCCTTCTTTTACTTACACTATCATCTTCAAATTCTCTCCATTCTTGAGAAAAATCGACCATTCGGTCTTCAATAACTAATCCACAATCACGGCAGATTGTTTCACCTTTATCATTATCGTGATAAATGTTTCTACTTGCACATTCTGGACATTCTTTAAGTTGTTTTCGAATCATTTTTTTTCACCTTTATTAGAACTATCACCTTTGAGTTAAACGTTAACTTTAAATACTATTTCGCGCGACAGTATATAAACCTTTCGTTATTTTTATGGAGAATAGAAAGCTTTATATATTAAAAAATATTACTTTTAGTTTATGCAAAAAAGAGGACAGCTTGGATTAATTGAATTTCAATATTTTTCAGTAGGTTTTCTTATTGGATTATTTGGCGGTTTTGTTCTAGTTTTTTTAGGAACAAAAAAAATAATTCCATTTAAAATACCTTTAGTTTGTGGTTCAACATTATTTATGAATAAAAAAGGACAGCTAGGACCAATTGAAGCTAAATTTTTCTTGATTGGATTTTTCATAGGCATTATTATAAGTTTAGTATTAGTATTTTTAGGCACTGCAAATATTTTACCATTCAATATCCCATTTGTCTGCCCAGTTCCAAAAGCTTAAGTAAAATTATTCTTATTTGTTCTTGTTTATATATCTGCAAGAATAGAAAACGTTATAACTGGTTCTGATTTTATTTTCTCTTAAGTTCGATTAAATTAAGTTTAAAAAAATGAGGTAAATGAGAATGGATGTAGAAAGAATTCAAAAAATTAACAATCTGGCAGTTGATTTGGTAAAACAAGGTTTAGCTAATGATCGAGAAGAAGCTATCGCTCAAGCTGAAAAAATTTTCAAAGAAAGAGATTCTGGTTACAGCTCAATAAGAGAAACTACCGAAGAGATCCATCAGGAAACAAAAAAAGAAGAAGTTAAAAATAATGCTCCAGAAACATTATCCCAAGATAAAATTAAAGATATTTTGGAACAAAATACTAAATACTTGATTAGTAGGTTAAAGGAATTTGAAAGTAAAATAGCAACTATGGAGAATGAAATATCAATTATAAAAACGAAAGCTGCTTACCAAACAACAGTAAGAGAAGTTGTAAAAAGTCCAGAACAAAAAAGCACTTCAGCAGAACCACCAAAACAACAAGAAAAACCAAAAGAAAGTCATCCACGTTCTGGAAATTACAATGAAGATGACGTTTCTATTGAAAAATTCTTCTATACTGGGAACAAATAAAAGTTCTCTTTTTTCTTCTTAAATTAAGCGAAGTATATACTGCAGTATATAAATCTTTAAAAAAGTTTAACTACTCTAGAATAGAAACCAGGGGGTTTGTAAAATGAGAACAAAAATATTATTAGTATTATTTACCTTATTCTTGCTAGTTAGCTTTGCTCAGGCAGAAATTACAATTGAAGAAAATGACCTTAATATTCCAGTAAATTATGGTAATTTAATAGATGATGAAAATTTAGATTTATTCACTGGACATCAAATTACATTAACAAATAATGGAGACATAGCTGAAATTCTAACTTTAGAAATTATAGATTTAAATAGCAATTATGATGATTTTGTGCTAAGTCAAACTAGCTTAACATTAAATCCAAACGAAAGTAAAACCGTTAGTCTTAGTGGTAAAACCCCTGTTAGTACAGATCAAGGCAAACAAGAAGGCGTTGCTAAACTTAAAGTAACTTCAGCAGCTCTTGATCAAAATTTTAACTTAAACACTGAAGTAGAGTCAATGATTAAAATCAACAAAATGTATGTTCATTTAGATGGAAGCCAAGAAGAAAGTGTTAATGGTGACGGTGAAAATGTTGAAGCTTTACCGGGAGATAAAGTAGAATTTAGGTTTAGATTAGAAAACTTATTTCATGAAGATTATGATCATGGTGATATTGAAGGAACAATAACTGTTGTTATGGATGATTCTGACTTTGGCGATGATATTGATGAAGAAGAAGATTTCCAACTTGATGCTGATGAAAGGATTACTGATGATGATGATGAAATAGTAATTAGTTTTAACATCCCTGAAGACGCTGATGATAGTAATTATGATTTCATAATTACTCTTGAAGCAGAAGATGAAAACGAAGCAAAGTATGAAATTGATTGGGAATTTACGATTAAAGTTGAAAGGGAAAGAGATGATTTAAGATTTGAAAAGCTTACAATCTCACCAGAACAAATTGACTGTACTCGTAATATCCAAGTTTCTACAGAAGTTATGAATTATGGTAAAGATAAACAAAAATATGCCCTATTAACAATAACTAACTTTGAGTTAGGGATTGATGAAAAACATGACTTTGACATTAAAAGTGGTAGTTCTTCAGATAATAAAGAAATTTTCCAATTTAGTAAAGAAATTGACGAAAAAATTAAAGCAGGAACTTATGTGTTGGAAGGATTCCTTTACTATGATTACAATGAATTTAGTCATTCAATTAAAACAGATTTAATTGTGAAAGATTGCGTAATTGAAGAAGAGGAAGAAGAAACTGAGGAAGGGACAACAACTGTAATCACAAGTACGCTTGACTTGGAAAATAAAGGTCCAACTACTACCACTACTAGTGATACAACAGACACTAACAGTCAACTTTCTTCAGGAGCAATTGTTGATACAGTTGAAGATTCATACAATCAAGAGGATATTATTATTGCTGCTTTAATTGTAATCATAGTTTTGATGTTAGCAATGATTATTATTTTTGCGATAGTACTATTAAAATAAATCGATCAAATAAGGGGTAGATGTTTTAACACAAATAAAGATTGAAAAAAATATTAATGAGGTAAATAAAAATGAAATTAACAAAATCCCTTATGGCTATTTTAGTGATTATAGCTCTATTGATCACCGCAAGTTCTGCTTTTGGTGAAGTATATATTAACGAATTTGTATCCAATCCTGTTGATGGAGAAAGTGAATGGATTGAACTTTACAGTGATACTGGCGAAGCTAGTTTACTTGACTGGACCATTGAAGATAACACAGAAACATTTACTTTTCCAGACAAAGCAATCCCCGCAGATGGACATCTAGTTCTAGTTTATGAATGGCAAAGTGAAGACGTTATGCCAGACAATTATGTTGTTTATGGTGGAGATGCTGCAAATTTAATTTTAGCTGAAACTGATAGTCTAGAATTATTTGATGCCGAGTTAGTTCCAGTATTACGAGATTCTATTTCTTATGGTGGTATTGGAGAAATTGAATCTTCTGAAGCAGGAGAAACTCTTGCTAGAATTCATGATGGAATCGAGATTAGTGGAACTTTAGATGATGGTTGGATTATTTCTGATCAACCTACACAAGGAAAATTAAATAACAGAATGCCTATGTTATTACAAGAACTTCCAGCAATCACTTTTCAAGAAGGTGCTGATGAAGGCACAAGTGTTAGTTTAGTTTTATCTGAATACTTTTCTGAAGAACCAGATAACCCAGAAATAGAAACAATCACTTACGGATGTAATTTTGAAGATCCCGTAACTTGTAGTGAAGAAGATGGAATTTTAACAATCACTCTTAACGAATTAGGTCCAGACGAAAATATTGAAAATTATAATCCTACACTTACTTTAACTGTAGATGACACTTATGCCCAAGAAGACTTCCCAATAGAAATTACTATTGAAAGTGCAATTGCAATTGATGAAAGTTCAGTTGCAGTAGTAATTGGAGATAATACTAAAGAAGAAAACATTTCTGAAGTAATTAACGTTTCTTCTGGACAAGATGTTAAAGTAGATTTTAAGTATACTAATAATATAGATGGAGTAATTGGTTATGTTATTGTAGATGCTGTTGCTAGTAATCCTGATGATTTTGTGGATTATGGCTTACCTTACGAAAACGATGATTGGGCTTTACTTCCAGGATTAATGACTGGTTCCGATAGTTTTGAATTTACTGTACCGTACAAAGTTGAAGATTCATTTACTTTAACTATTACTGTTGAAGATGAAGATGAAGAAGGTAACAAATACTTTGACGAAATAGTTCTTGACTTTGATGTTCAAAAGAAAGGACAAGACATCATGCTTGAGAATGCAGAATTAGTTGACAGCGATTTAACGTGTACTAGAATTACGACATTAACAGTTGATGCGTCTAATGTTGGACAGTATCCGGTAATACCAGAATTAAGAGTATTCAATCAGGAACCAACTGGGTATGCTATAAACGCAAATGAAATTCAATTTGATTTTGATGTTGAACCAACTTTTGAATACACTCATTTTGGTGCTGAAATCCTTAAAGATGGCGAAGCAGAATTATCATTCGACGTTAACCTTACTGAAGTTGCAAAAGGTGAAGAACAAACACTTTACATTTATGCTGTAAGTCCTTTTTTCTATGACGCTGATACTGACATGAATTTTTATGCTGCAGATCTTGAAACTGTTAAATTTAATGTTAGTGATTGTTTGAATTTAACTGACTTAGAAGACCATGCTCAAAGTTATCGGGCTGAAGAAGTAGGTATTGTTTTATCATACGAATCTTTTATGATTGAAGACCAAGAAGGATATAGTTTTTCATTTGATGTAGTTAATCAAACTAACGAAGATTTATTCTCTTGTGGAAAAAGTGAAGATAATGAAGATGTCTGTGATATCAATAAAGATAATGATTGGGGAACTTCAGAAATAACTGTAGAAATTAGTGAAAGCAATACTGGTTCTGTTATTGAAGAAAGTTTTACTGTAGAAGTATTACCTACTTTAGAAGTTGAAGAAGTAACTATCAAGAATAACTTAGGTGATGAAGTTAGTGAAGAAGGTAGCACTTTAGAAATCAGTCCAATGGGAGCTTTAACTGCAGATTTTAAGATCAACAACTACATGCCTGAAAAGTTTCATGGGTTAACTGCAGAATTTGTTGGTAATGAAGCATTCAATTTTGCTGAGAATAAAAAGTCTATAACTGTGTTAGAAGGAGAAGATGAAACTGCAATCCTTACTTTAAACGCAGAAATACCTTACAACATTGCTGAAAATACTTATGACTTACATTTGAAAGTTAGTGGTAAGTATACTGCAGACGATGAAGTTAAAGATGACGTTTTCGCATTTAACTTAGATGTAAAACCGGGTTCAGATGGTGTAGAAATATCTGAACTAAGTTGGGTAGATCTAGAAACAAATGAAACATACTGTAACCAACAACCAACTTTAAGTGTTAACATGAAAAACGGTGGTAAATTTGATGAAGAAGATGTTAACTTTGTAGTTAAAGATGAAGATGGCACAGTATTATACGATTGGTATGCAAAAAATGATGAAACTTACTTAACAATTGCTGCAGGAGATTTAATTCATCCTACACCTGAAATAAAAATTAATACTAAAGAGTTAAGTGTAGGATTACACACTTTAACTGTTGAAGTAACTTACAATACAGGTACAGATTCAGCAACTCCAAAAACGATTGATTTTACTAAGAACGATTGTATTGGCGTAGCTCAAGATGCACTTACTATTACAGAAGACGATTTACAAGGTTTAAGTCTTGATCTTAACGAATATTTAGTTAAAGAAAAAGGTGATGTAGTTGAGTATGAATTTACTAACATCCCTGGCTCTAACCCAGATGTGATAACTTGTAAAGGAATGGTAACTGGTAAAATGTCTTGTGGTAAACCAAAAGATGTTAATCAGCAACTTAACCAAGGTCAATCAAACGTTACAAATCTTAATGTAACTGTTTATGGTGCTGATGATACTGCTAACAAGATTGTATTACCAATAACTATAACTGGTGTAAATGACCCAGCTGAAATCATTAAAAGTAAGTTTGAATTTGTTGAAAATAGTTTCTATGAAATTGCTCTTGCTGATGTTGTTAGTGACATTGATAACGAATTAACAATGTTAATATTTAGTGAAGATTCAGAAAATATCAAAAGTATAGAAACAACTATTGATGGGATGTTAAAAATTGTTCCTGAAGATAAAGATTGGAATACTAAAGAATTACCTAACCAGTTAGAAATTTTCAATTTAACTGTTAACGATGGAGTTAACGAAACTGTTAAAGAAGTACAGTTAATAGCTAGAAATGATAAAGCAGATTCAGCTAAAATTTCTGAGCAATATCCTACTGAAAGTCCAGTAAACAGTTTAGATAACAAAAATTTTGTGATGAACGTTACTGTTGACAATCCTGACGGGATGGAAGTAGTAGTTAAATGGTTTGTTGACGAAGTTAAGAAAGCTGGCTTTGGCGAAGATTCAATACAATACATCTTTAACCAAGCAGAAGCTAAAGAGTATACAGTTAAAGCAAGTTTAGTTAATCTTGAAGATGATAGTGAACTTGATTCAGTATCTTGGAAAGTTAAAGTAAATGATCAGCCACTTACAGGAGGATTAACTACTAACGTGGGTACAGACTTGACTGATAATGAACTGGCTTCATTCCCAGGATTAACTTTAGAAAATGGTTACGGAAAAATCACTTTTAATGATGATTTAGATTTAAGAGATATTGTTGATTTTAGTGAAATTGTAAGCATTACCGCAAATGGTGTTGGCGTTGATACTGAGAAAGCACCAGGATTCGACGTACCTGCAGTGATAACTATTAAAGGTTTGGCTCAAGGTAAAACTATGGTTTACAAATATCTTGGATTTGGTGAAGAGTTAGGTACTAAAGAACTTTGTACAGATTGCACAAAAATATCTCACTCGGACAATAATTACATCTTTGAAGTGACTGGTTTTTCAACTTACGTTGTTGTTAACGAAAAAGCTGCAGTTTTAGAAGTTTCAGAAATTTTGTTTAGTGATGTAGAAAGAACAGAGATTGTAGAAACAACTTTCACAATAAAAAATCTTGGTACCATTGATGCAATTACTAACTTAGCTTTTGATACTGGTAATGTTGATGCAGATTACAGTTTAACTGTGTTAGAAGCACCAACAACCATTCCAGCTTTAGAAGAAAGAACAGTAAAATTACAATTAACTGTTCCTGATAACGAAGATGCCGGTGAACATAGTATTGGACAATTAAAAATGACTAGTAATGAAGATAACGAAACTGCTAGTGTGAAAATCAGTCCAAAGAACTATCTTAAAATTGAAAGTATTGAAATCAATGGTAAAAGTTCAGGAGATTTTGTAATTGACGAAATTAACGAAATTACTGTTAATGTAGAAAACAATTATGACCAAGACATGGATGAAGTTGTTGTGGAAGTAACTATTCTTGACGTTGATGGTGAAGATCTTGAAGAAGAATCTGATGAAGATGATATCAATGATGGGAATGACCAAGAGTTTACTGTAGAGTTTGATCTTGAAGGCGAACAACTTGACCAAGAGAGATATACAATCGAAGTTAAAGTTATTGGTGAAGCTGACGATGGTAGTGAACATGAAATTGTTGAAACTAAAGAAGTTGATTTAGACTTAGAGAAGTATCAAGTTGTAATCAAAAAAGCTACTTTATCAAGTACAAGTTTACAATGTTTAGACCAAACTAATTTGAAAGTTACTGTTGAAAATCTTGGTAAGAAGAAAGCTAAAGATGTAGAAATTCAAGTAAGCAGTACTAACGGATTGAGTTTAAGTGAAACTGATATTACTTTAGACGACCTTTTTGATGATGATAATGATAAAACAGAATCATTCATGTTAGACTTTAGTGGAGCCGAAGCTGGAACATATCCGATAACTGTTGAAGCTTTTAGAGACGGAGATTTAGAAGACTCTACTGACTTAAGTTTAGAAATCAAAGAGTGTTTAACCACACAAACTGCAACACAGACACAAGTTCAGCAAGCTAACCAGGATTTAGTAGCACAACTACAAGCACAACTACAAGCACAGTTAGCAGCACAGCAAGGAAACGATGACCAAAGTGAAGTAACTAGTTCATTTACAGATACTGGCATGTATACAACTTTGCTTGGAATTTTAGTAGTGTTACTGTTTTTTGCAGTAGTTTTAGCTGTCGCAGTGATGGTTAAGAGAAGTAATAAGAAATAGATTTTTTCTTATTTTATTTATTTTTTTATTTTCTTTTATTTTAATTTGTTTAATTAGTGAATAATAGTAAAAAATGGTAAAAAAAATACGAATGTTACTTTGTGATTTGGATGGCACGTTGATCCAATATCCTGGTAGTAAATTTCAATCTACTTGGGATGCAGTAGGTGTTGCTGCAGAAGTGGAAAAAGAGTTTGAAGATAATTTGGAAAAATTCTATAGAAACTCAGAGTTATGGAATATCTGGGCAAAGGAAGATGCAAAATTACTTCAAGGAAAAGATTTTGCAAAGATTAAACAGAAAGTTTTAGAATCAATTAATTATTCTCTTGGAGTAGAAGAACTTTTTGCAACCTTATCCAACAAGTATCAAAAGGGGATCCTATCTAATGGATTAGGTTTTGTTGCTGATGAACTATGTAAACAGTTTAATTTAAATTTTTATATGGCTGATGAACTTATAGTCGAAGATAACATTTTCACGGGCGAGGTTGTTGCTGGAATGCCTAACAGAGACAAAAAGAAAGGATTAGAATTAATTTGTAATCGGTATCAAGTAGAACCGCAACAAATCTGTTATGTTGGTGACCATGATAATGATCTTGTTGTTTTTGAAGAGGTTGGAAAAGCAGTTGCTTTCAATCCCAAAACCAATAAAGTTAGAGAAAAAGCACAATATGTTATTTCTGATTTCAGAGAAGTATTAAAAATTATTTAATAGAATATGATTTAATTGATTTCTAACTGAAAGTTTTAAATACTAATTCCTAAAATGATATTCTATGCGAAACATCAAGAAAATATTAATTGAACAAAGTACGGGTAAGAAACATTTTGTTAAAGACTTAGAAGATAATTTCCATACTTCATTAGGAGTGATTTCTAAGAAAGATTTAAAATCTAAAAATCATATGATTAAATCAGATAAAAACAAAACTTTTTTTCTTATTGAACCAACATTTCCCGATTTGTGGGAATCTTTACAAAGAGGACCACAGATGATTATCCAGAAAGATGTTGGCATGATTATAGCTAAAACTGGGATTAATAAAAATAGTAAAGTTGTTGATGCAGGAGCAGGAAGTGGAAGTTTATGTTTATCTTTAGCAAATGTTTGTAAAGAAATTACTACTTATGAAACTAACCCGGAACATTATAGTATCGTGGCAAAAAATATTAAATTGTTTGGATTTAAGAACATTGAACTTAAACAAGCAGATATTTACAAAGGAATTAAAGAAAAAGATATTGATGTAATAACATTGGATTTACCTGAACCTTGGCGAGTAACAGAACAAGCAGAAGAAACTTTAAAATCTGGCGGTTTCTTAGTAGTTTATCTTCCTAACTTGGGCCAAGTAAAAATGTTTATTGACTCAACTAAAAGAACAAAAATAAAAGTTTTAGAAACATTAGAATTATTGGAAAGAAAATGGAAAATTGAAGATAAAATTATGCGACCAGAATTTCAAATGTTAGGCCATACCGGATTTTTAACATTTTGTCGAAAGTTATAATGATCATAATTATGATTAATATAAATTAATGGGTTAACATAAATAATTAAAATTATCGAGGTGATCAATAATGATTAAAATTAAAAAATTAAGTGAAGATGCGACAATTCCAAAATATGCTCAACCAGGAGATGCAGGAATGGACTTTTATTCTAATGAAGAAATCACTATTTTGCCAAACGAAAGGAAACTAATCAGTACCGGAATTGCTATGGCTATTCCTCACGGTTATGTGGGCTTAATCTGGGACAAGTCAGGGATTGCAACTAAACATGGAATAAAAACCATGGCGGGAGTAGTTGACTCTGGTTACCGGGGAGAAATAAGAATTCTTGTTCACAACCTTTCTAATCAAGATTATACAATAGAAAAAAGTACAAAAGTTGCCCAAATGCTAATCCAACCAGTTGAACAAAAAGAAATTAGTGAAGTAACAGAACTTAATCAAACAGAACGAGGTTCTGGAGGGTTTGGTAGTACCGGAAGACATTAACTTCTTTATTAATTTATTAACTCATCCATTTCTTTAATTGTTTTCCTCTCCAGTAAACTACTCCAGAGTAGTCCAATCTTTTTAAAAGTAAGAAGATTATTTCAATAATTATCGATGGGAAAAGAAAGTACATATATATATAAGATAGAACATTTTTCAAAAATATTTGGCCATAAATTTATTCTTAATGATCTTAGTTTTAATATTAATCAAGGAGAAATATTTGGGATCATTGGTTCTTCAGGTTGTGGAAAAACAACATTACTTACGGCTTTAGTGGGGTTTATTATTGCAGAAAAGGGGGACATTAAATTTAGAAATGCTAAAGTTCTTAATGAAGAAGATAA
>CAZXEM010000026.1:0-13889 GCA_964639875.1 uncultured Methanosarcinales archaeon
AACTGGGAGCGAAGTGCGGGATGCGCTTGCTTTGCAAGCTTACCCCCACGCGAAAACCAGTGAAAGAATTACCGAAAGTCCGGGAGAGGGGACTGAATACGGAAAGAGAGATGTTCTCTCTTCTTTCCTTTTTTTTAATATTTAATAGTTTAATTTTTTTCTTTTAGTAGTAATCTGTTAGAATTTGCTTAAAATTTCCACAATCTTTATAAAGCCCCCGTTCAACTATGACAGAAACATGGCTGAATATCTTTCTATTGGTAAAAATTTAATTTTACACTAGAAAGAACTATGTAAAACTGCCCTGGTAGTGTAGTTCGGCCTAGCATGAAGCCCTGTCGGAAACTTTTACGGAAAGTTTCAACAAAAGAGACCCTTCGGGGAGTTTTCAGAAAGGCTTCGACCCGGGTTCGAAGATGGTTGATGAGGTAAATAATCATGATCAATGAAAGTCCCGGCCAGGGCGTAAAAAACGAGTCCACATCATTGGTGTGGGCAAGTCATGGGCCGGTAGCTTAGCCTGGAACTTAACAACGAAAGTTGTTATCTGGGGAATAGAGCGCCTGACTTTTATTGCCTTTACGGGCATCAGAAATCAGGCGGTCGAGGGTTCAAATCCCTTCCGGCCCGTTCATAATTATAAAGGAGACAAAAAATAAAAATGGCTTTTGACGTTAATAAACATCGGTTGGTACCTAAACACAGTAAATTGAACGATTCTGAAGTAAAGAAATTGTGTGAAAATTACCATATTAAAGTTAAAGATCTCCCTAGGATTTTAAAAGATGATTCTGGAATTATTAAGTTGAATGTTAAATCTGGAGATATTGTTAAAGTTGAAAGAGTAAGTAGGACTGCTGGCGTTACCACTTATTACCGTGTAGTTATTGACGGTTAATTATTTAAAAACGGACTAAAAAATGGATAAATCAATATTAGTAAAAAAATATTTTGAAGACAAGAAGTTTGTCGATAGTAATATTCAGTCATTTAACAAATTTTTTGATAACGGTTTACAAGAAGTTATTGAAGAAAATAAAGAAGCTGAACCTGCTATTATTCCTCACAACATTGAAAAATTTAAAATTCGTTTTGGTAGGATAACTGTTGGAAAACCTGAAATCACTGAAGCGGATGGTAGTAAAAGACCAATTTATCCAATGGAAGCAAGGTTAAGAAAAATTTCTTATTATGCTCCTATCTATATGGAAGTTAGTACATTCATTAATGATGTGCAGAGAGAAAACTTTGTAGCAGAAATTGGAAAAATTCCAATCATGTTAAAAAGTAAGTATTGTCATTTGACAACATCTAGTAGAGAAGAGTTAATTAAGCACGGTGAAGACCCAACTGATCCTGGTGGTTACTTTATTATTAATGGTACTGAACGGATCATTGTTAATGTAGAAGATTTGTCTGCTAATAATTTTATGGTTGAAAATGTTAAAGGCAATTTAATGGGACGTTTTTTCGCTGCAAAAGGGTCTTATAAAATTCCTCATTCATTTGAAAGAAAGAAAGACGGGATTTATTATATGTCTTTTACAAGAGTTAAAAATATGCCTATTGTTGTTGTTCTTAAAGCATTGGGCATGTTGAAAGATGAAGAAATAATGAGAGCAGTTTCTGACGAAAAAAATTATGAAGAAATAATTTTGAATTTGTTTGAATTTGTTGACATTAAAACTCAAGATGATGCTATTGATTACGTAGCAAGACGGATTGGTATTGCTCAATCAAAAGAAGTTCGTCAAGAACGAACTAGGGAAATTTTTGATAAATATCTTTTCCCAAATATTGGGATGGGTACTGAAACTAGAGCAGTTAAAGCTAGAAACCTTTGTAAAATGTTAAAAAAATATATTGATATTGGTGCCGGTGTACGTTCTACTGATGATAAAGATCACTATATGAATAAAAGAATCAGATTAAGTGGTGATTTGTTAATTGATCTTTTTAGAGTTAATTTTAAAATTTTAGTTGGAGACATCCTTTACAATTTTCAAAGAATTATCAAAAGAGGAAAATTACCTTCAATTAGAGTTATTATTAGAGATAAGTTGTTAACTTCTAGGTTATATTCTTCAATGGCTACTGGTGAATGGGTAGGTGGAAGACAGGGAGTTTCACAAAGAATGGACCGGTCAAACTATTTAGCAATGATTTCTCATTTGCAGAAAGTTGTTAGTCCATTATCAAGTTCACAAGAAAATTTTGAGGCGAGAGCGTTACATTGTACTCATATTGGGAGATTATGTCCAGTTGAAACTCCGGAAGGAACACCAATTGGTTTAAGAAAAAATTTGGCAATGTTATGTTCAATTTCACAAGGTGTTACAGAAGAAGAAGTATTAGATAAAGTAAAAAATTTAGGCCTGAAAGAAGTGGTCTAACAAAAATAAAATGGCAGACGTTTATTTAAATTCAAAATATATTGGTACGGTTGATGATGCACTCCTATTCGTAGAAAACATCAAAGATCAAAGACGGAAAGGCGCATTATCTGAAGAACTTAATGTTTATTACGATAATGAAGCAAACGAAGTTCGTCTAATGTCAGACGAAGGAAGGGCAAGAAGACCTTTAATCATTATTAAAGAAGGTAAACCTTTATTGACTGAGAAACATATTAAACAGTTAGAAGATGGTGAAATCACCTGGTTTGATTTGATTAGACAAGGAGTGATTGAATATTTAGATGCTGGTGAAGAAGAGAATGTTCTTGTTGCTAGTATTGAAGCCGATTTAACTGAAAAACATACTCATTTAGAAATTACTCCTGGATCTATTAGTGGTGTTATTACTTCTTTAGTTCCACACGGTAACTATAACCAACCTTCTCGTTTAATTATTGGTAGTAAAAATCAAAAACAGGCTTTAGGTTTTTATGCTGCTAATTATCATTTAAGAATGGATATGGATTCAAACTTATTACATTATCCACAATTTCCTTTAGTTAAAACTAAACTTCACGAAGTTATTGATTATGCTGAACATCCTTGTGGACAAAATATGGTTGTTGCAGTAATGTGTTATGATGGTTATAACATGGAAGACGGAGTAATTCTAAACCGTGGTTCCATAGAACGAGGAATGGCAAGAAGCACTTATTTCCGTCCAGTAAGTACTGAAGAATTAAGGTACGCTGGTGGATTAATTGACGAAATATCTATCCCTGATAAAGATGTTAAAGGTTATCGGAGTGAGAAAGATTATATGCATATTGAAGGTGACGGGATAATTCATCCTGAAGCAAAAGTTTCTGAGGGAGATGTTATTATTGGTAGAACTTCTCCGCCAAGATTCTTAAGCAGTTTAGATGAATACAATCTTTCAGCAGCTATTAGGAGAGAAAGTTCTGTTTCCCTTAAACATGGTGAGAAAGGTATTGCTGATTTCGTTGCGATTACTGAAAATGAGGAAGGTAACAAACTAGTTCAGGTAAGATTAAGAGATGAAAGAATTCCTGAAATTGGTGATAAGTTTACTTCCCGACATGGACAGAAAGGTGTTGTAGGAATATTAGTCCCCCCACAAGACATTCCATTTTCTTCTTCAGGTGTAGTTCCTGATTTAATATTTACACCGCACGGAATTTCTTCAAGAATGACAGTATCTCATTTGATTGAATTAGTTGGTGCTAAAGTTAGTGCTTTGTCAGGAAGACTAGTTGATGGAACATTATTCGAAGCAGAACCAGAAAAAGATTTACGAAATGAACTGTTAGGTTTAGGTTTTAGGGAAGACGGGACGGAAGTATTTTATGATGGTCGAACCGGTAAACAAATGTTGGCAAGGATTTATGTTGGAAACATGTATTATTTAAGATTAAGACATATGGTAGCTAATAAAATTCAATCTCGGGCAAGAGGTCCAATTCAGTTATTAACAAGACAACCAACTGAAGGTAAAGCTAAAGAAGGTGGTTTAAGGCTGGGAGAGATGGAGAAAGATACTTTTGTTGCTCACGGAGCTTCATTATTATTAAAAGAAAGATTTGATTCAGACAAGATTGCTCTTCCTGTTTGTGAGAAGTGTGGTCTAGTGGCTGTCGAAGATCAATATAAAAATAGAAAATATTGTTTAATGTGTGGCGAAGATGTTGAAATTAATTATGTTGAAATGAGTTACGCGTTTAAATTATTATTAGACGAAATAAGAAGTTTAAATATCTATCCAAAAATAGATTTAAAAACAAAATATTGAGGAAAAAATGAATCGAGAAGTTCACAAGAAAGTAAGCAATATCACTTTTGGTATGTTTTCACCAAAACAAATCACAGATTTAGCTTCTGCTAAAATTGTCACGCCTGAACTTTATGACCGTGAAGGTTATCCGGTTGATGGTGGTTTAATGGATATCCGGTTAGGTGTAATTGATCCTGGATTAAGATGTAAAACTTGTGGGCAGAAACTTAAAGAATGTCCTGGACATTTTGGTTACATTGAACTTGCTCGTCCAGTAGTTCATGTTAAATTTATTCGACAAGTATTAGATTTACTAAAATCAACATGTAAATATTGTGCTCGTGTTTTGATTCCTGACGCTAACATAAAACGTTATTTAACTTATTTAAACAAGATTGGCGAAGATGAAGGGTTTGAAGCAAGGAGAAGAAAAATTAAAGAAATTGTTGCTAAATATAAAATTAAAGAAAAATGTCCTCACTGTGAAAAGAAACAGGAGAAAATTAAACTTGAAAAACCGTACAATGTTTATGAAGACAATTTAAGAATTAGTCCAATTGAAGTTAGAGCTAGGTTAGAAAAAATCACTGATGATGATCTTAAAGTTTTCGGATACGCTGCTACTTTCAGACCTGAAGAAATGATTCTTACTGTTTTACAAATTCCTCCCGTAACCATGCGTCCAAGTATTACTCTTGAATCTGGAGAACGGAGTGAAGACGATTTAACACATAAATTGGGAGACATTGTTAGAATTAATCAACGTTTATTTGAAAATATTAATGCTGGTGCGCCAGAAGTTATTATTGAAGATTTATGGGACTTGTTACAATATCATATTTCTACATTTTTTGATAACGAAATTCCGCAATTACCACCAGCAAGACATCGTAGTGGTCAGGTTCTTAAAACTTTAACCAACAGGATCAAAAGTAAAGAAGGTCGTTTGAGACATAACTTGGCTGGAAAAAGGACAGATTTTTCTGCTCGAACAGTTATTAGTCCAGACCCAATGATTGATTTGAACGAAGTTGGTTTGCCAAGTGTAATGGCAATGAACCTTACTGTACCGGAACGAGTAACTGCTTGGAATAAAGAATATTTGTTAAAATTTATTGAAAGAGGACCTAAAAAATATCCCGGTGCAAATTATATTATCAAGCCCGATGGGAAAAGGAAATCTATCACCCCTGATACTAAAGAAGAAATTATGGAAGAATTGGAAGAAGGTTATAAGGTTGAAAGGCACCTTATTGATGGTGACATCGCTTTGTTTAACCGACAACCAAGTTTGCACAGGATGAGTATGATGTGTCATCGTGTAAAAGTTTTACCTGGTAAAACCTTCCGTTTAAATCCTGCTGTATGTCACCCTTACAACGCTGATTTTGACGGTGATGAGATGAACTTACACGTTCCTCAAAATGAGGAATCTCGTGCAGAGGCAAGAATTTTGATGTCAGTTGAAACACAATTAATTAGTCCTCGTTATGGATTAAGTGTTGTTGGTTGTATTCATGATGCTATTACTGGTAATTATCTTTTAACTAAAGAATTAGTTTTTGATAGAATGGAAGCTATAGATTTACTTTATTCTTGTGGGGTTACAGATTTTTCTTCTTTACCTAACAAAGATAAAATTGATGGTCGTGAAGTTTTTTCAGTATTATTACCTAAAGATTTTAGTTTTATTGGTCGTGATAAATCTGGTAACGAAGTTAGAATTGTTAAAGGTGTTTTAAAGTCAGGATTTATGGACAAAGCAAATCTTGGACAAGAAAGTGGTTTAATGTTTAGAAATATGTTTGAAGATTATGGTCCAGAAATTACTGCAGACCTTCTCGGAAAAATATCCCAGTTAGGTATTGCTGTTTTAGCACGAAGAGGTTTTTCTATTGGTCTAGGTGATTTAGATTTAATGGATGAAACTAATCAAGAAATTAAAAATACTATTGATAATGCAGAAGAAGAAGTGCAGAAATTAATTACTGAGTTTGATAATGGAAAACTGATTCCTTTACCTGGAAGAACAGTTCAAGAAACTTTAGAATTACGAATTTTGGAAGCTCTTAACCGTGCAAGGAATAAAAGTGGAGATGTGGCAATGCGACAAGTAAGAGTCAGTTCTGCAATCACTTTAGCTAGGTGTGGAGCTCGTGGTAACCCGTTAAATATTGCTCAAATGAGTGCGGTTGTTGGACAACAAGCATTAAGGGGTAAAAGGATAGATCACGGTTTTAAGAATAGAACTTTATCTTATTTTGAGAAAGGAGATTTGAGTCCTAAATCAAGAGGATTTATTAGGAATAATTTCAAAAGTGGTTTAGCACCTCACGAATTTTTCTTTGGTGCAATGACTGGAAGAGACGCGTTAATGGATACTGCTTTAAGAACACCTAAATCAGGATACTTGTATCGGAGATTATCTAACGCAATGCAGGATTTAAAAGTTGAATATGATAGTTCCGTCCGTGATGCTAGTGGAAAAATTGTTCAGTTTGTTTATGGTGAAGACGGATCAGACGTTTCCAGAACAAAGAACGGAGAGATTGATGTTAAAGGAATTATTCAAGGTATTATGGAGGGAAACAAATGAAAGCAGAACATGAAAAAATAGTTGATAGTTATTCAGATAAGTTACCTCCTTTATTAATTACAGAAATAAAAGACAGTGTACCAGCTAATGTTACAAAAGATAAATTGATTACTATAGTTGAAACTGTTTATCAAACTTTTAAAGCTGCAAAAGTTCATCCCGGAGAATGTGTCGGGTTAGTCAGTGCAGAAAGTATTGGTGAACCGGGTACGCAGATGACCTTGAACACGTTTCACTTTGCGGGTGTTGCAGAAATGAACGTTACTACAGGTCTGCCAAGAATTATTGAAGTTTTTGATGCTCGTAAAACAATTAAAACTCCTACTATGGAAATCTTTTTACGAAGTCCTCATAATAAAAATATTGAAGGAGTTAGAAAACTTGCTGCTAATCTTAAAGAAACATTGTTTCACGATTTAGTTACTGAATATTCTTTAAACATTTTTGAACAAACTTTAAAAATTAATTTAAATAAAGACCTTTTGGAAGATTTAAGTTTAACTGTTAAAGACATTATAAAACTGATTAAAACTAAAGCTAAAGGGTTTACACTTAGTACTACTACTGATCAAGATATTACTTTTTTACAGAAAGGAAAACCTGAAGAAATCAAAGCATTATATCAATTAAAAGAAAAAATTAAAAAAATTAAAGTTAAAGGAGTTAAAAAAATCACTCAAGTTTTACCAGTTAAAAGAGGAGAAGAGTACATGATTTTAACTTCCGGTACGAATTTAAAAAGTGTCTTTGAGATTAAAGAAGTTGATCAACAAAGGACAACAAGTAATGATATTCATGAAGTGTATGCTGTTTTAGGTATTGAAGCTGCTCGAGAAGCAATAATGGAAGAAGTGTACAAAGTTATTGATGCTCAAGGTTTAAATATTAACGTTCGGCATATCATGTTAGTAGTTGATATAATGTGTAGTTCTGGATTAGTAAAGGGAATTACTCGTTATGGGGTTGTAAGTGAGAAAGCTAGTGTTTTAGCAAGAGCAAGTTTTGAAACTCCAGTAACCCATTTGATAAATGCTGCTTTGGAAGGTGAAGTTGATTACCTTAACTCAGTTGTAGAAAATGTAATGATTAACCAGCCAGTTCCAATAGGTACTGGTTTACCTGGTTTAATAACTAAAATGAAATAATTTCGGTGAATGAGAAATGGCTAAGAAAAAAGAAATTGATGAACAAATCCAACTTTTAAAAGAAAAAATTAAAGACGACAAAATTATTATTGGTGCAGAAAATGTTTTTAAGAGTATTAAAACAAACAAATTAAACAAAATATTTTTGTCCAGTAATTGTCCTCAAAAAAATAAAGAAGATATTTTACATTATGCTAAACTAATCGATCTTCCTGTGGTTGAATTAAAAATGGATAATGAAGAGTTGGGTGTTTTTTGTAAAAAAAACTTTTTTGTTTCTGTAATTGGAGTAATTAAAGAATAACATGGTAAGATTGAGATTAGATTCGGAAACTTTAGGTTTGTCCACTATTCTTGAAAGGATTGCTCGAGTTAAAGTTAAAGATTGTTTTAAATGGGATGATAATGATACAGTTTATTTTATTGTTGAGTTTGGCCATTTAGGTAAAGCTGTAGGAAAAAATGCTGTTAATGTAAAACGAATTCAACAGGAATTAAATAAGAAAGTTAGAATTATTGAGTATAACCCTGATGTTATCAGGTTTGTTAAGAATGTTATTTATCCATTTAAAGTTGAAACAGTTATTGAAGAAGATGGTGAAATAGTTATTAAAGATCAAAGTAGGAAAACAAAAAGTTTACTTATTGGTCGAGATAGTAAAAATTTAAAATTAATTAATAGGGCGGTAAAACGTTTCTTTTCAATTAAAGAAGTAAAAGTAGTTTGATGAGGGGAATTTTTTGATTTTTTAAGAGATATCAGGAAGATAAAACTTTTCCGTTATCTAATTAAAATCAAAGATTTTTAGAAGATTCCGGAAAAATGAAATTTTACCGTTATCTAATTAAAATCAAAGATTTTTGGGAGATCCCGGAAAAGTAAAACTTTTCCGTTATCTTTATAAATAATACAGGATTTGGAATAAAAATATGGCAAATAAGTCAAGAGGATTAAAAGCAGCAAAAAAGTTGCAGAAAAGAAGGACTACTTTTAAGCTAAAGAAAAGGACTACTTTAAAGAAAAAGTTTGATCCATTAAAAGGTGCTTCACAAGCAAAAGCAATCGTTTTAGAAAAAATTCAAGTTGAAGCTAAACAACCAAACTCAGCAATGAGAAAATGTGCTCGTGTACAACTTGTTAAGAACGGTAAACAAGTTACTGCTTTTATGCCTGGTGATGGTGCTCAAAAACTTATTAATGAACACGACGAAGTTATCATTGAATGTATTGGTGGTAAAATGGGAAGAGCTAAAGGCGATATTCCTGGTGTTCGATGGCAAGTACTCAAAGTTAATGATCAAAGTCTAGATGCTTTATTGAAAGGTAAACTAGAGAAAGCAAGAAGGTAAATTAATTAAAAATGACAGAAATAAAATTTTTTAATCGTTGGGGCGTTGGTGACGTTAAAGTGTCCGATCCTGGACTAATTAATTATATCACTTTAGCTCCAAGAATTATGCCAAAAACTGGTGCAAGGTATGCAGGTAATCGGTTCCATAAATCTAACGTTTTTATTATTGAAAGGTTAGCAACAAAGTTAATGGGTGCTGGACACAAAGGTAAGAAACACTTTATGAGTTCTGGCCATAATACTGGTAAGAAGGATAAAGTTTTGAGAGTTATTGAAAATGCTTTAGCTAAGTGTGAACTTCAACTTAAAATTAATCCTTTAGAAATCTTTGTTAAAGCGATTGAGAACGCTGCTCCTCGTGAAGAAGTTATTGCAATTGAGTATGGTGGTGCACGTTATCCTAAAGCTGTTGATGTTGCTCCACAAAGAAGGATTGATGTAGCTTTAAGGTTTATGGCTCAGGGAGCTGCAATAAAGTCTTTTAACAAAAAGAAAAAGCTTGAAGATGCTTTAGCTGAAGAAATTATTGCTGCTTACAAATGCGATCCAAGAAGTGCTGCGATTGCTAAGAAGCGTGATTTAGAACGACAAGCTGCAAGTAGTAAGTAGAAACAGTTATTTAATTATATTATTTTTTTCTAAACTTTTTTAAATACTCCCCTAAATTACTTCTTTTATGATTATTTTAGGAGTAGAATCAACTGCACATACATTTGGAGTAGGGATTATAACGGACAAAGGTAAAATATTGGCTAACACTGTTGATAGTTACACCTCTAAAGACGTTGGGATGATCCCGCATGAAATAGCTGAACATCATAATAAAGTGGCTGAGAAGGTCTTAAAACAAGCCTTAGAAGAAGCGGGTCTTTGTTGGAATGATGTTGAGTTTATTGCTTATTCCGCAGGTCCTGGTTTAGATCCAGCGTTATGGGCAGGTTATCATATTTCTAAAAAATGGGCTAAAGATAATGGTAAAAAACTTGTTGGTATAAATCATTGCTGTGCTCATCTTTCTATTGGTAAAGTTTACAATAACTTGAAAGATCCTTGCTATCTTTATGTTTCCGGTGTTAACATGCAAATTATTGTTCAAGAAGATGAAAAATATCGAGTAATGGGAGAAACGCTTGATATTGGTTTGGGAAATATGTTAGATAAGTTTGGTCGTATTTTAGGATTAGGTTTTCCTGCCGGTCCAAAAATTGAACAATTAGCTAAAAAAGGAAAATTTGTAGAATTACCTTATGTTGTTAAAGGGATGGACGTTTCTTTTTCAGGAGTTTTAACAAAATGTCAACAATTATTAGAAAAAGGTTATGAAAAAGAAGACTTATGTTTTTCTATCCAAGAAACTTGTTTTGCGATGCTAACTGAAGTTACTGAAAGAGCAATGGCCCATAATGATAAAAAAGAATTGTTATTAGTTGGTGGCGTCGGGGCAAATCAGCGTTTTTGTAAGATGTTAAAAGTCATGTGTGAAGAACGTGGTGCAAAATTCTATAAAGTTCCAATGGACCTTGCTGTAGACCAAGGAGTAATGATTGCGTGGGAAGGTTTCTTGCGAAGAAATGAATCGGGGGATATTGAAGTTAACCCACACTGGCGTACTGATGAAGTTTAAAAAGAACTTGGGATCTGTTTTATAGTGAATAAAAGTTTAAATAATTTTTTTGTTTTGATATTTTTGTGGGGTTAGAAAGAAGATTGGCTGTTGCAAAGGAATTAACTAAGACAATTTGTTTTCCCTGATTTAAAATTTAACTGGAAAACCGATATATTTATAAAGCCCCAATCTCTCATAATCATATAGTTTTATCGTCGATAAATTGGTGTTAGATAAACTTATTTTTTAACGTAAAAATGGAAGAAAATCAACCTGAAAAACAGACTGAGAACTTAGAAGAACAACCGCTTGAAGAAGGGGTTAATCAGTTAGAAGTTGAACCAAAACAAGATTATAAAGAAGGGTCTGAAGAAGAATCAGGAGAAGAATCTGAAGTCACAACCGGAGGAGAAACACCAACTGAAGAGGAAAATCCAGCAGAAGATTCTGAATCCTCGGACGAGCCTGTGGAACCTGTCGGTCATGTAGAACCTGTAGCTGAAGAAGTTTCAGAAGAACCTGCAGTTGTTGAAAAAGAACAACAACCTTCACCAGAACAACCAAAATCAGATTATGGTGCGGCTCAGATTCAAGTATTAGAAGGCTTGGAAGCAGTAAGAAAACGTCCAGGAATGTATATTGGCGATACTAGTATAAGAGGTTTTCATCACCTTGTTTATGAAGTTGTAGACAATTCTATTGACGAAGCTCTTGCTGGTCATTGTACAAAAATTTCAGTTATTCTTCACAGTGATAATTCAGTTACTGTAATTGATGATGGAAGGGGAATTCCGGTAGATATTCATCCTCAACTTAATATGCCCGCTGTACAGGTCGCTTTAACTAAATTACATGCTGGAGGAAAATTTGATAAATCTACTTACAAAGTTTCTGGTGGTTTACATGGCGTAGGATTATCTGTGGTTAATGCCCTTTCTATAGAATTAGAAATCGGAATTAAAAGAAACGGAAAATTACATCATCAAAAATATTCGCGTGGAAAACCGTTAACAGAACTTACAGTTAAAGATGATGTTGAAGAAACTGGTACTGCTGTTCGTTTTAAACCAGACCCAGACATTTTTTCAGAAAAAGTTTTTCATTATGATATCTTAGTGAAACGATTAAGAGAATTAGCTTTCCTTAACAAGGGTATTGAAATTCATTTAATTGATAAACGTGGTGATGGCGAGCAGGACATTTTTAAATATGAGGGTGGAATCCGGGAATTTGTTGTTTATGTTGACCAAAATAAAAATCCTCTTCATGAAGTAATTTATTTTGAGAGAGAGAAAGATGATGTTGTAGTTGAAATCTCTTTACGTTACAATTCTGGCTATCAAGAAAATGTGTTCTCTTTCGTTAATAACATTAATACTATTGAAGGTGGGACACACTTATCTGGTTTTAAAACTGCTTTAACACGTGTTCTTAACAGTTGTGCTAAAGAAAATAATCTTAAATCTGATGTTAAACTTACTGGTGATGATGTAAAAGAAGGGTTAACTGCAGTTATTTCTGTTAAAGTTCCTGAACCGCAATTTGAAGGACAAACAAAAACAAAGTTAGGGAATAGTGAAGTATTCGGAATTGTTACTTCTATTGTTAATGAAGAGTTAGGCATTTCTTTTGGTGAACATCCTAACATTGTTAAAACTATTATTGGTAAGTGTGTTGATGCTGCTAGAGCAAGAGAAGCTGCTAGGAAAGCGAGAGAAATGACAAGAAGGAAAGGCGCTTTAGAAGGTGCTGGTTTGCCAGGTAAATTGGCTGATTGTAGTAATAAAGATCCTGCTAAATGTGAATTGTTTTTGGTTGAAGGAGACAGTGCAGGTGGCTCAGGAAAACAAGGGCGGAACAGAGAATTTCAAGCAATATTACCATTAAGGGGAAAAATTTTGAACGTAGAAAAAGCAAGGTTGCATAAAATTATGGAAAATAAAGAAATCATTGCAATGATAACTGCTTTTGGTACTGGTGTTGCTGATGATTTCAAACTTGATAAGTTAAGGTACGATAAGATTATTGTAATGACTGACGCTGATGTTGACGGGTCTCACATCATGACTTTAATATTAACATTTTTTTATCGTTATATGAAACCATTGGTAGAAAGTGGTCATGTTTATGTTGCTATGCCTCCGTTATATTTGTTAAAGAAAGGTAAACAAAAGGTTTACACTTATTCTGATCAGGAGAAAGATCGAAAATTAGTAGACATGGGTGATAATGTTGGGATTCAGAGGTATAAAGGCTTGGGTGAAATGAACCCCAAACAACTTTGGGAAACTACTATGGACCCTGAAACCAGAAGTTTGAAACAAATTACTATTGAAGATGCAGTTGCTGCTGATTTGATGTTTACTGTTTTAATGGGTGAGGAAGTTCAACCTAGAAAAGAGTTTATTGAAGAACATGCTAAAGATGTCGTTAATTTGGACGTTTAAGTTTAATTTCTTAGTTTTCATTTGCAAAACATATGTTTTATAGGTTTTTTAGAAAATTTTAAAAAGGCTGAGCTTAAAATAGCTTTAAATAAAGAGATTAAGTGGTTTTTAGGTTAGTAGGAGAAATAAAAATGAATGAAAAAACAATTGATAATTGTGTTAACAATAATGCTAAGTACGCTAAAATAGGAGTTAATGATCACCCTTATTGTACCTTTGAAGAAGTTTGTAATCGTGCTTCTGATCAAGCTTATGTTCCTGTGGGTGAAAGACTTAGACCTGTTTGTAGAAAAGCGTATGAAGTTAGAAGATCACAAAATCACAAGAATTACAAAAAATAACCGATAAATATTAATATATAAACTAATTTTATATTATAAATAGCATATTTTAACAAAATAAATATGATTGAGGTTGAATAAAAATGCCAGGTGCCGAAAAATCAATAATGATTTTTGAATCTGTCATTTGATGACTTCCTTGAAAAGATACGCGAGGTTAAATAAAAATGCCAGGATTTGATAAAAGTTTAGATAAAGAATTATTTTCAGAATC
>CAZXEM010000027.1:0-13542 GCA_964639875.1 uncultured Methanosarcinales archaeon
AAATCATTTACTAAACTATAAATGTTAATCATATTGGCACTTAACTTTTCATTTTTTTTAAAACCCATCAGACAATCACAAATATATTTATACTCATCTGCAATTTTTTCTAGTTGTTCAATAATATAATATAAGATTGGTACTACATAATTTATATTATTATTTTGTTTTAATAATAATCTTCTACAAAAAGTTGTGAATGTATTATTAGTTTCTTCTAAATGATACATGTCTATTAAAGAAGAAAATTCTCCTTTTTTGATTATTTTTAAACTATCTTCAGAAGATGAAAGTAGTAATAAAAAAGTTCTTTTCAAGATAGAATCAAATTCTCCTTCTACTCCTGCAGAAATTTTTTTAATACGACAATAATGGTCTCCATGTTCAACAATTTCAAAACCAATAAAGAATCTCAAACTTTTTTGAATCTCTTTAATGAAGCCTGGCTCTTTGAACCGAATTTCAACAGAGTCATACCCCTTTCTATATATAGCTGCTAAATAACGAGTGATATTTTTTTCAATATTTGACGTATCTAAAATCTTTTTTCTTAAAACAGGTTTACTTTCATTTACACTGATTTTTAATAACTGATTTTCCTCAATAATATCAACTTCATCGCCTTTCTTGATATTGTTTGTTTTAGCCCATTTTGCTGGTAGAGATACCATTAAAGTACAAGGTCCGATCTGAGCAACTTTTCGTTTCATATCAGCTTAGAAATAAAGCCAATATTTAAATTTTTCTAAAAATTATAACATTATAATGCATTATTATAATATATACGTTAGATATATATATTTTCTTCCCGCCTAGTTTTTTATGGGAAAAATATATAATCGGTATTATGATGGCATTGAATCATTACTAAGTACTGATGATGTTATTTTTTTTGATAATGTTTTTCCTTTTCTAATTGACCAATTTGTACAACAAAGATTTATTGATAAAAGTGAAATCGGAGATTACTCTCTAACAGCTAATTATTTAGCCCAGAAATTTGAAGATAATAATGGTTCATTGATAATTCCATTTAAAATATATAAGCAGGCAATTAAAGGAAGGGAAGTAGAAAAAAATACTATTAGAAGAAGTTCTAAAACTAAAGCTTTAGGAAATGTAATTAAAAGTTATGAGTTCCAAAATGATCTTTTAATGGAAAGTTTAGCTAATAATGTTTATGCTCATGACCCCAATATGCATACTGAATTTAATGCTTACCTTAGTTTTGTTAAAGATACGACTAAAAAATTTGGATTGAAGAAATTTGACCATAAAGATGATAATTATGCGGATGAAACTTTAGTGGCAACAGCATTTTACCATGCAGAAAAGAATGATGAAAGTGTTGCCATATTAACTAATGATAATGATATCTGTAGGATTGTTGATGGTTGTATTAAAAGAGACAATCAGATGCATGGGGTCAATAATTTAGGTCCAGTTTCAGTTTATTTTTTGAATGATTTTGGATATGGATTACCAATAAAAAATGTTTCTTGTTTAGAAACGGTTGTGGGGGGATATCAATGAAAAAGAATAATAGTTGGGACAAAGTTAAGAAAAAATTACGTTCAGGTGCAAAAGAATTTGTTAAAGATAATGTGGATACTATTTTTGACTTATTAGAGGACCATTGTGAAGAAAAGAAACTAAAGAAACAGTATATTAACAATATTTGTGATGAATATTTTCAATTGGTAGGAAATGATCCAGATGATCAATTAACAGATTATATAACAAATTCTGTTAACGGTTATTTTTCTTTTTATAATGATCGGGGAGAAAAGAGAGCTAATTTGTATGCAATCTCTCGGTTAGATAAAGCTAAAACTGATTTTAATCTTGAAGCAAAAGTTGTTGATGCGGTTGATGCGAAGATAGAATATTTTGGAAATAAATTGTAAGGAGGAAATAAAATGGAATTAGAAAAGAGATTGAACGAAAACAAATCTGAAAGTGTGCTAAATTTTAAACAAAATTTTGATAAAAAATATAGTTCCGGGATTTTTAGCGAAGCAACTTTGATTTACCAAGAACAAAATGGAGCTTTAGATTATGGATTACAACTTTGTTCGATTACAATGTTTGAAAGTCAGGTTGATAAAAACAATAAATACAACAACGAGGTAAAATAAAAATGGAATTAGAAAAAAAATTGAATGAAACAAAATTTGAAAAATTAATGGCACAAACCCCTAGTAAAAAGTATGGCTCCGGTATTTTGGGTGAAGCTAACTTAAATTACCAAGGACCAAACCAAGCTTGTGATAGATATGGGTGTAACTGTATCAATTATGAGAGACAGTGCTGTATAATTGTTTGAATTGATTTGATGAGGATTAAAAAATGAAAAAAACTGGATTACATGCATTGTTTGACGGGTATGATGTGTTTATCATCCCTAGTAAAGAGGAGAGTACGCTTCTATACGCTCCTCTTTTGAAGAAAGTGTTTCGAGTATCTGATGACCTTGGGAAGTTAATTGCTTCTCAAGGATTTTCATTAGATAGTAAAAATGAAGGGCTACAACAAATCATAACTGCATTTGATGATGCTAAAAATGATGCAATAGATCCAGAACTGCCAAATCCTGTCGGAACAGTTAATCTTTCCTTAGAATTAACTAGAGATTGTTCTTTGAGTTGTTTATATTGTCATGCGGAAGCAGGAAAAAATAAGAACATGCCTAAAAAAATATTAGATGCGGCAATAAAACATGCTTTTGATAGAAGTAAAGAGATAAATGCAAATAAACTTTACGTGTCATATGTTGCTGGCGGAGAACCGACATTTAAGTGGAGACGCTTTAAAGAAAGTGTAGAAAAAATAAAGTCTGGAGAAGAAACATATGGAATTCCTAGTAGACTTTCAATTACGACTAACGGATATTTTGGAAGAACTAAACAAAAATTTCTTTGTGACTATTTTGATAGCATTAATTTATCTTTTGATGGTATGAAAGAAATTCAGGACAAAAATAGACCACTAGTAAAAGGGGGGAGCAGTTATGATCGTGTGATTGAAACTGCAAGATATTTTAGTGATCATGCTAAATCTTTTTCGGTTAGGTCAACAATAACTCAAGATAGTGTTAATTTAATGCCAGAAATAGTGAATTTTTTCCATGAAGAGTTAGGTACAAATTTTGATATTGCTTTTGAACCTTCCTTCCCTTTAGGAAGAGCTGCTGGTTCTACAACTATTCCTCTTCAGGAATCTTATGTGGAAAATTATATTAAAGCAATGAATGTTGGTAAAGATCTTGGAATAACAGTTGCAACCTCTGCAAATTCTAGTTTTAACAGAATAGTCACTTCTTATTGTGGTGCTTTGTCATTGTTTTCTTTTGTGGTCACTACTGATGGGATTGTTACGGCTTGTGAAGGTGATGCAGATGGTCTTAATTATGCCTATGGACAGTTTGATGGTGCAAATTTCCCTTTTGACAATGAAAAAAAAGATCGCATTACAAAGATTACAGAACTACCGAAAGATTGTTTACCTTGTTTTGCTAAATATCATTGTGCCGGCGATTGTCCAAATACTCGGCTTATTGGGTATGATCACTGCACAATTCAACAGAAATTAGTTCAATATAATCTTGAACAACTGGTTTGAAAAATGATTAAGAACAATAATTCACCATTAAAATGATATTAACAATAACCATTCCGGAAAAAGAAAAGTATTTGGTAACTCTTACTTCAAAAAACGAGATGCTGGATCAAGAGATGGTCATTAAAAGAAAATATTTAGGTGATGATTATTTTGTTAATCATCTGAGTGAAGATAAAATAAATGTTATTTATCTAAAATAAAAATGGAAAAGAAAAAATACGAACGGATTTTGGAAGGTAGAATAGAACAGACTGGCCCTTACCATGGCGATTTAGAAATAGTTATTAAAGATAAACATAATGATGTTTACTCATTTTATATTTCTGGTGATCAGTCTACTTTGGACTCATTAGCTGAGGTAATTGATAATAGCCAGGGGATCTATGGAAAACTAAGTGTAGAAATTATTAAGAAAATAGAACCCACTGAAAGACCATCTGAATTAGAAGTTTTAAGAGAAATGGTGGCAAGGTACGAAAAAGAACGTTTTATTGATAGGTTCTACGGTAGATTATTCGGTAAATTTGGAGGGGATTATTTTTAGAAAAAAATGACTTTCATAAACCAACTTGAAAAAAATTTAACCAACACCCAAAATAAAGAATTAATCAAACTCAGGAAACTATTAGCAGAACAACATTATCTCATGGATCGATGCGAAGACGGTTTTGGGGATATTTCAGAAATAGTAAATTTTATTGAATGTTCAACTCTTCCTGAAGAAGTATATCAGAGCTTAGTTGAAGAAACAATTAAAATATTGAGAAAAGAAGAAAACCCTAAAGAAGTAAGAGCATGGTTTGGTGATTCAGCTGCAAACCATTATTACAAAAGATGTCAGAAAGTTGCTGATAATTTAATTCAATATTTAGAAAAAGAGGAACAATGAAAAAACATTATCGAAGAAGGAGTGGACATGGAAGAATTCTATGAAACCACAAATAAATAAAAAAATAAAATGGCTGAACAAGAAATAAAAACAGAAACTAATTGGCTTGGAGAAAAGAAAGAGGTGATTTATGAGGGTGGAATAAAAGTTGGTGAGACCAAGCATGAAACAAACATTTGGGGAACCCCAACAGATCGAACTTATGATACTGGTGGTAATTTAGTTAGTGAAACTAAGCATGAAACAAACATTTGGGGAACACCAGTAAGTAGAACTTATGAACCTGGCGGATGCAATCCCATCAGCGAAACAAGACAAGTGGACACTCTTTTCGGCCAAAAAACAGTCATAATTGAAGATGGCCAAAGAGTCGGAGAGATTGAGAGAAATCAAACGTTAGGAGATGTTTTAGTTGGGTATAACGGCAGAAAAAAGATAAAAAGTAGTAGAGATAAGAATATCAATCCTTTAACTAGAACTACGCGGAGCGGAAATCCATCATCTTCTGAAGGAGTTGTTAAACAATCTACTTCTTCAAGTTATGGTGGATCTAACTTTACCCCTAAGACTTCTTCCTCCTCCCAAACATCTCAAAAGGTTGTAAATTATGCAATCATAATCCTGTTTGGTTTAGCAGTTTATGGAATTTCAACAACAACATTTCCCGCTAGGACATATAACATGTTTAAAAGCACGATGGGAGAATTTGTTGATAATGTCGTTTTAGGATATAATGGAATTGAGAGAATGATAACTAATAATTCTAATGAAAATAGTTCAACAATTAGACATAAAGGGATTGAAGAAAAATTAATGTGTGAGCAGAGCGGTGGTTGTCAGGTCGAGCCGGCAAATGAAAAAACCAGTTTAGATACAACAAAAGTTCTATCTAAAGACGGTGGTCTATATAGCCCAGATTGTATTGCTGATGGTGATAACCAATATGATCATCAACTTGGTGAATGGAGTGAAAATGGTGGTTATTGTAAAGGTTATGACAAAGGTTACTGGCGTGATGATAAAATTACTTTAGATTGGACTGAAAAGAATTTTGGAAAAAGAAGCCCATCTTACTTTTGCTGGAATGCCGCACCTGATGGAACATCATGTCGAGATGATAAAGTCTGTAAGGATGGTGTATGTGTAAAAAAATAAAATAAAAATGAAACAAAAATGCCAAGCGAAATGTAATAATGGAACTGATTGCTTAAACAAAGCACTTCCGGAATCGGATTATTGCTGGCTGCATGAAAGAAAGGAAAAGGAAACGAATGAACATTTTTAACAAAATTAAATTTTGTTTTAAAGATCCTCATAAACTTTTTAACATAATTAAAAGAGAAAAAATTAAACAAAGTAGTTATTTCTTCATTAGTTTATTATTACCTTGTTTAATTTTAATAATTATTGTTGGAAGATCATATTTTTCAAATGAGTTTAAATTAACTTTATCTTTAGGGTTAACAGAGATTATAATTTGGTTGTTATCAATGATTCTATTAACAATTATTGGATTTTTGTTATACTTTTCGTTAATTTACGGGTTTAATAAACTCATTAAAGGGAAAGGAAATTTTGAAGATTCCATCAAGTTAGTAATTTATTCTTTAACTCCTTACTTACTTTTTTCATGGATTCCAGTAAGAATTGTTTTAATCATTGCTTTAGTCTATTTTATTAAATTAAATTTTATTGGTGGAAAAGAATTAATGGGATTATCTAAATGGAAAAGTGTTGCTTTAACAACGTTCCATTACTTATTAATTTTATCAGTTTCAATCGTATTTAAGTTAGTTCTGGGAGAAATTTAAAATGATATTACTATTCGGAACAAAAACTAAACCTGAAAAAAAAGGAGCAATTAACTTTTATTGTCCTCAATGTTATATGGAAACAGCCGCTTCAATTATTGAAGTTACTAAATATTTTACTTTTTTTTTCATCCCCATTTTCCCTTATGATGATAAATTGTACATGCAATGTAACATTTGCGGTGTAGGTGGAGAAATTAAAGAAGAATTTAGAGAAAAAATGATTGAAAGTACAAAAAAAATGGTAGTGCAATAAAAATGGAAAAGAACTGTTATTGACTTCTACAAATACTACTCCAGTGTAAGAAAAGATTTATAAACCCTACCTCCCCCTAAATCGAAATGGGAGTGAAAATACGTAATGGTCAAGTGATTTCTAGACCAAACAGACTTAAACCTGAAGAGAAAGCTTCTAAAAGGATCGTTGTTGCTGATGATGAAAAACTTGCTAGAATGCCAGTAGTTGCAACATTAAAAAACGATGGATACGAAATTATTCACGAAGCTAAAGATTTGGAAGAGTTAGACAACATTGTTGAAATGAGCAACCCAGATTTAGTTCTTCTTGATTTAGATTGGGGTAAAGGTCCTCGGCAAGGTTTAGATGCAATGGAACGTTATGAAAAGCAGGGTATACCAACAAATTATCTTATTATAGTGGACAAGATGATGACGATATTATAGTTGAAGGAATTCAAAGTGTTGCTATTGACTTTATTGAAAAACCTGTTAACCCAAAATTTCTTAGAGCGAGAGTAGAAAAAGCATTAATTGATATTGATTACAGATTTCAAGCTACTACTGATTCAATGACAAAAATTGCTAATAAAGGTATTTTTTTGAAACAATTAGAATATTTAATTGCAGATTTTAAATTTACTAAAGATCGTTTAGATTTCTTTGAAAAAGAGGGTAAACCTGCTCCTGAAGAGTTAAACATTGATAAAAAACAGTTATCTTTAGCAATGATGGACGTTGACAATTTTAAAAGGTATAACGATCTTTATGGTCATTTAGAAGGCGATTATGCGTTGAAGAAAGTTGCTAACTATTTCCCACAAAACTTAAGAGGAACGGACATGATGGCCCGGTATGGTGGTGAAGAGTTTGTAATCTTAATGCCGAACACTAATTTTGATGGTGCTTATACTATATATCAGCGAATCGCTTACGACTTTCAGAAAATCACATTTAAACCCAAGAAAGGGATTGAAGAAAAAATAACTTTTAGTGGTGGAGTTGCTACTTTGACAGCAGACTTATTTGAACAGTCTATGAAAGAGTTTGATCAAGATTTTAATAAAGCTAGTATAGAAATTGCTAGAAGGATGATTAATGCTGCAGATGCTGGACTGTATCAAGTTAAGAAAGATGGTAAAAATAACTGTTTACCAAAAAACTGTTTAAAACATTATGATCCTGTAAAAAGTATAATTCTTTAATCAGAAAACAGAAAACTCTTTAAACCAGTAATATTTCTTATCCTATAAATGAACTATCTAAAGAGGGGTTTTAAGTATACGTTTAAAGCTATCAGAAAGAATAAAAGTATTTTCATCCTTCTCTTAATTTTGCAAATAATAATGATGTTTAGTTTAGCTTTAAGTTCTGTTAACTATCAAGTAAAAATTTTTAAAGATTTAGAAAAAATTGTTGGACCTTTAGAAAATGCTAATTATGATGCTGAAAGTATTAAAGCCGGTGAACCTTTCATGGAAAATGTTTATGAAATTTATACCAGTTACAAATCAATGATTAAAAACGTATCTGAGTTTGGATTACTTTTATTAGGACTATTTTTAATTTTGAACGGTGCAAGTTGGGTTTTAACTCATCAACTTTTAAAGACAAAAATAAAAGAAATGCCTCGACAATGGTTAAAATATATCGTTTCTACTTTAGCATTAATTATTCCGTTTATAGGAATATGTTATTTATTAATTAAAGGTCTTACGGCAATAGGAATTGGTTTAGAATCTTTCGGATTAGTAGCACAAATTTTAGTTTATTCATCTTTTGTGTTATATTATTTTATTATTGTAGCATTTGCTTTCATTGACTATAAATCATGGAAAACATTTTTGAAAAACTTTTACCTTTGCTCAATCAAGAAAATATATTTAACTTTAATCATTTTATTAATAAATCTAATTTTAGTAATAGCAAGTTCATATTTTATTTACTTGAACTTATCTGATGAATCATTCCCTTTAATGATGCTTTTCAGTTTAATTTTAGTAATAATCTTAGTGATTACAAGAATTTATTGGGTAGTATGTTTACGGTTAATCAGTCATAAAAAGTAAATAAAATAAAAGGTATAAAAAAAAAAGTTTATTCTTCTGGATCAGCTTTACCGCTATGTTGTGAATCGTGTTGCCATGTTGGCCAAGAAGCAGTTGAGTCTAAACCGGACTGTTCACAAACCGCATAAACATCTCCATTTTCAGAATTGCAAAAGTAAACTGTTCCTTCTTTACCTAACGTAACTATACCAGGTTTAATGGCTTCATTAGCATCACCCTTATCCAATTTCCATTCTAAAGTTCCATCTTCAGATTTAACGGCGTAAAGTCCATCATTTCTACTTAAAAATAATGTTCCGTCTTCAGCAAGTGTTGGAGTTTTAAAAGTTCCCAAACCGTCTTTGATCCATTTAGTTTCTCCTTCAGAATCAAGTGCATAAAGCTTGTCTGTTCCTGTAGCGAAATAAATGTCTCCCTGAGAATCAACTACAGCATCAGTTTTAATAATTCCGTTAGCTTGTTTAACCCAAAGTTCCTCACCGGTATTTGTATCTAAAGCATACAATTTACTACCTTTAGAAATTAATACTTCTCCTTCACTTCCGAAAGAAGGACTTTTTGTTAATTGACCTTCAAAATCGTGGACCCAAGCACCATCACCATCAGTAGTAAGTGCGTAAAGTTTACCATCATCAGAACCTGCATAAATTTTTCCGTCAGGTCCAATTGAAAGACCTGCTTCAGTGTTTCCGAAAGGTGCATCTTGACTCCACTTTAAAGTTCCGTTAGCGTGAACAGCTTTAATTGAACCACTCCATAAATCTGGGTCACTAGCATTATTATCAGTCAAATACAATGTCCCATCATCGCCAATTACAGGAGAACCTGCTCCTTCTCCAATGAAAATTGACCAAGCTTCTTCTCCGTCAACAATTGCTTTTAAATCACTTCCAGCAGTAACATAAACTGTTCCATCTTCACCAACAACTGGAACTTTAACAAGATTATTGCCAATTTGATGTTCACCACTCTTTTGGCCAAAGAAGTTTATCCTTTCAATTTTATTATTATTAATACTGTAAATCATTGTTCCAATTGGATTAAGGGAAACCATACTACACGAATCTCCCGAAGAGTATTTCCATACAACTTCTCCATCTTGACAGAAACTGCTTAAATCATCACAAGACATTGGATTATTGTACTGTTCAGAATTATCAAATGTCCATTCACCGTTAGAACATGTTTTATTGACTTCTATTTCCGGACAAAGATCAACAAAATCTTCTAAGCAATATGGATCACAACTTACAACTTTTGTTAAATTTTCGTCAATTTCTCCGTTACAATTGTTGTCCAAACTATCACATAGTTCCTGACTGGATTCTCCAGGAACGGCGTTACAAACAGTTTCTGTTCCATCTTCGTTACATTCAATAGTACCAGAACTTTTACATTCACCTAAACCTGAATCGCATTCTTCGCCGGTAACAAATTCATTATCAACTGCTAAATCACAATCATTGTCAACGTAGTCACAAATTTCTACGGCTTCTGGATTGATTTCTGGATTAGTATCATCACAATCCAAAGCATTATCAACTAATCCTACTTGAGGACAACTATTTACTGGTAAAGCAGGATCACCATAAGCGTCTCCATCATTATCTTCATATAAATTCTTATTAAAACCTTCATCAACAAGATTATCGCAATCGTTATCTAAATCATCACAGATTTCTGGTGCTTCGTCAATCGGAATTGCAGTACATAACGTTTGTGGATCTCCATCTCCAACCTCAACAATGTCACTTGCACAAATTATTTCTCCAGAATTTTCACACTGACCGGTTCCTTCATAACAAACGTCTCCAACATTATAACTTTCATCAATTTCACCATCACAATTGTTATCAATATGGTCACAGATTTCTGCAGCGTTAGGATTGATGCTAATCTCTGCATCATTACAATCAGAAAAGTTAGTAACATAACTAGGTGGCAAATTACAAGCAATTAAAGAATTGTCAAAATCTCCAAAACCATCAGTATCTAAATCTGCATAAAAAACGTTTTGTTCAAGACCCTCATCAATAAAATTATTACAGTTGTTATCTAGGCCATCACAAAGTTCATTAACTGGTGCATTAGGAACAGCATCACATGCAGTTGAAATTTGATCTTCTGCACATTGATAAGTACCAGCAACTTCACATTCTCCAATACCATTAGAACAATCTTCTCCAACGTTATAAATTTCATCAGTTTCTCCGTTACAATTATTGTCAAGATCATCGCAAAATTCTACAGCACTAGGAAAAACTAAATTGTTAGCATCATTACAATCAGCGTTATTAGCAACGTACCCTTCAGGCACTTCACATGCTAAAGTTGTTAAGTTAGAATCACCATAATTGTCCAAATCATTATCAGCATAAAAAGTGGACTTAACGTCCTCATCAATTTCTCCACTACAATTATCGTCAATTCCGTTACATCCTTCAATAATGTTAGGATTTATTAAGGGATTACTATCATCGCAATCTAAAGGATTACTAACATAACCAGAAGGTTCTTCACAATCAACAACAAATTCTAAAATATTTCCAAACCCATCGTTATCATTATCTAAAAAGTATAATTGTTTACATTCTTCAATTTCTTCTGTATCAAGTGTATCATAATTATCAAAACTGTCCAAATTTTCTAAAGTATCTACACCATCTTGATCAATCCAGTCGTAAGTTTCACCGTCAACTGCTAAAATGTCGTTAACATCAAAGTTTTGGTAACCATCAACTTCAAAATTATCTTGAGACTGAAGATCAAAACTTCCATCTTCTTCTAAATCGTCACCTGTTAGAGTTTCTAAAAAACTATCAGCAAAAATATTTTCCGTATCAGCAAAAGAATCTTGGTATGTTTCAGAAATAACATCTTCAGTTTTTTTTGCATCATCAGAATTGTAATAATTATTGTTAGTTATCGTATCTCCACAACCACCTAAACTTAAAAGAAACGCACTAGAGATTAAAGTGTTTTTAAACCATTTATTAAATTTATTATTTGACATTGTTAAATCCTCCATAAAAAATCATTTTACTATTCTCGAGGAGTACGAATATATAAAGTTTCTGGAATAAGTGACTTGTCCAGAATAACCTTTATATAAAATAAACATTTTACATATTATATATGAAAAAAATAATCTTGGATACTAATTCGTTGATGGCTATTGCCGAGTTTAAGATAGATTTATTTTCAGAACTGGAAAATGTTTGTGATTTTACATATGATTTGTTTGTTTTGTCTGGAACTATTAAAGAATTAAAAAAAATTATGGAAGAACAAAGACAAAAATATAAAAGAGCAGCAAAACTTGCTTTAGGTATTATTAAGGTAAAAGGAATCCAACAAATTGATTCTTCTGGATACGTTGACGATATTTTAGTAGATTTTTCCCAGCAAGGGTGTTTAATTTTAACACAAGATGCAGAATTAAAAAAAAGATTAACTAAACCTTACTTAACAATTCGTCAAAAAAAGAAAATAATCATTGTTGATTAACTTTTTTCAAAACAGTTCAACGGGCTTTTATAAGTGTTTTACGTTTTCTTTACTTGTTTGTAATCACACCATTTTTTTCAATTTTCTCCTCTTTAAAAAATGTCCCCACTTGATGACGAAATTAGCGATAATACTACTGCAAAATAACAATTTTTATAAACTGATTCTTCTCACACTAAGAAATAATATAAGATATTTGGGGTTGATAATAAATGATAGGGATTATAGCGATAATTATTAGTTTGGTTGCATTAGCATATGCAGGTTACCTTTCTTTAAAGGTTTTAAAAATTGAACCTGGTACAGAAAAGATGCAAGAAATTGCAGATGCAATCAGAGAAGGAGCGATGGCATACATGGCTCGACAATACAAAACCATTTCAATTTTTGCGGTTATCATTACGGTAATATTAGCGTTTCTTTTTGAATGGCCAATAGCTGCCGGATTTTTGTTCGGAGCAATTCTTTCCGGAGTATCTGGATATATCGGAATGAGTATTTCTGTAAGAGCAAACGTAAGAACTGCTCAATCTGCTAAAAAAGGTATAAAACAAGCATTAAAAGCAGCTTTTCAGGGCGGTGCAGTTACAGGTATGGCAGTTGTAGGATTAGCTTTACTTGCAGTTAGCGTCTTTTATACGATTTTTAAAGATCCAGCAATGTTGGTTGGATTAGGATTTGGAGCAAGTTTAATTTCGTTATTCGCTCGTGTTGGTGGTGGAATTTATACTAAAGCTGCTGATGTTGGTGCAGACTTAGTAGGGAAAATTGAAAAAGGTATTCCTGAGGACGATCCAAGAAATCCTGCTGTTATCGCTGATAACGTTGGTGATAATGTTGGAGATTGTGCTGGAATGGGTGCAGACCTTTACGAAACTTATGTTGTAACTTTACTTGCAGCAATGTTATTAGCTTTAATCCCAAGTGTTGCTCGAATTTATAATTTTGCGGTTGAATATCCGTTAATGTTAGGTTGCGTTGCAATCGTAGGTTCAATTATTGGTACTTGGTTTGTTCGTTTAGGAAAATCAAAAAACATTATGGGCGCTTTGTATAAAGGCCTTATTGCTGCCGGATTAATTTCAGCAGTAGGATTTTATCTTGTTACTTGGTTAACTAATAACCCATTAAATTTATTTTTGGTAACTTTAGTAGGATTAGTGATTACAATTTTAATTAACGTTGTAACTGAGTATTATACTAGTACTAAATACCGACCAGTAAAATCTGTGGCTGAAGCTTCTCTTACTGGCGCAGGAACAAACATTATCAAAGGCCTAGCAATTGGGATGGAATCAACAATTGTTCCCGTATTAGTAATCTGTGGTGGTATTGTTGCCGCTTACCTTTTAGCAGGAGTTTACGGAATTGCAATTGCTGCTGTATCAATGCTTTCATTAACTGGAGT
>CAZXEM010000028.1:0-13029 GCA_964639875.1 uncultured Methanosarcinales archaeon
AAACAACTTCCATTAACGGTGCACTATGACCAGCACAATGTACCAAATCATTAACTACACCTTCACTAGCCAAATGATAATGTTTAATTCTACCTTTAAACCGGTGGCTAGGTGAACGATAAGTTTGGGTTCCTCTTCCCCGTCTTTGTGAAATTATTCGTTTTCCCATTTTATATTATGATTAAATTAATCCTAAATCTGCACTTACATCAGCCGCGATATTTTCAGGGCCTAATTTTACGTAAGCTTTCTTTTTTCCTGTGAATGAATTTTGAATATTAACTTTTAGTACTCTTACTTTAAACAGTTCTTCAACTGCACGTTTAACATCAGCTTTAGTTGATCGAGTATGAACAACAAAACCTAACTTATTATCAAACTCAATTTGTCTGATAATTTTTTCTGTAGATAATGGATACTTAATTATCTCGTAAGGATCGAAATTGTCATTAGTTTTAGCTAAATCTTGTTTAAGTACGGTTTTTTCAACTTTTTCTTTAGCCATTTTCAATATTTTTTATTTCAGTTAAACAAATTTTCTTTGTTCATTAATTCTACTGCTTTTTCTGTCCACAAAGTTAATCTTCCAGGCATTGCACCAGGAGCTAACAATTCAGCATTTAATGCGTTAACTTTAACAACATTAAAACCAGGTAAGTTTTTTACTGTTTTTTGTAAAGGACAATCGTCACTAACTACAACTAGAGGACCTTTTCTTCGTTGATATTTTCTTCCTCTCAATTTTCCTACTCCGGATTTAATTTTTTTAATTAATGATCGTTCAATTTCTTCTTTGAATCCAAAATTTAACAAAACTTCTTTTAACTCTTTTGTTTTTGCAATATTTTCAAATGAAGAATCTAAAATAAAAGGATAATTTTCTGGTAAATTGTGACCCCTTTCAGAAACAAAAGTCTTATTTACAGAAGCAGCAATAGCTGAACGGATAGCTTTCCGATTTTCTTTTTTATTAATATCTTTCTTAAAAATTTTCTCTGCTTTTGGAGGATGAGATCTTCTTCCACCAACAGTTTGTGGTGAAGTAGCACCAACCCAATGCATTCTTGTTCCTCTTCGAGAAAGAATTTTTCGGTTAACTCTACTAATTCCAAAACCATAACAACCACGATATTTTCTTCTTCTTTTACTTAACTCTGAAGAATGTCTCTGACCAGCATCAGGACTAGCACCATAAGCTTGTCTTGCTACAGATTGTAAAGCGTGAACTGCACGTTTGATTAAGTCAGGCCGATACTCTTCAGTAAATTGAGAAGGTAACTCTGCGTCTTTGACTTTTTTCTGTTCCAAATTAAATACTGCTAATTTCATTTTATCCTGATGAACGCTATTTCTGGCGCTTCTTTATGAGTTTTTGGGTTAGGCCTAATTGCTTGTGTAAGCACTAATGCTCTTTTCTTAGGACCAATAACTGTACCTTTTATTAATAGATAGGGATTTTTTATTACTCCATATCGTAACTTTCCTCCTTTAGGAGTGATTTCTTGACCATTTTCGCCAATTTTGATTATTTGTTTATTATATTCTGTTCTTAAATGGTAACCCATTTTTCCTGGTTGTGGTACTCGGAAATCTACCCGTTTTGGAGTCCAAGCACCTAAATTACCAATTCCACGTTTTGTTTTCTCAGCTTTATGTTGTCTGATTGGAACACCATACCTCTTTACTGTTCCTTGGTAACCTTTTCCAATACTAATACCATGAACGTCTACAAGTACGCCTGGATCAAAAACATCGTTAATTTTCAGTTCTTTACCAAGATGTTCTTTAGCAAAATTAAGTTTTTCTTCTTTTGAACCGCCTAAAGCAATTTCTAATACTTTTGGTTTTTTAGTTCCAATCCCAGTAAGTTTTGGGTTTGTATGAACCAATAAACGTAAATCATCAAATTCTTTAACATCATCTACACTTTTTGTTGACTTTTTTGGTAATGGCATTTTCCTTTTCAATTCTTTATCTAAATTTGTTGCCAAAACAGAAGTGATTTTTTTAATTTTCCAAAATGATTTTTTATAAAATGCAATGCCCATAACTTTCATTGGTGGACATTCAACGATTGTTACTGGAACAGCAATTTTTTCGCCTTTTGAAGTAGATTTTGGTCGATTATCAACAACTTGAATCCGAGTCATTCCAGCCTTATAACAAATGAAACCTAATAGTTTAGTTTTATCTTCTTTTGCCCAGGACCTAATTCTAGCTAAAGAATGTTTTGCTCTTTTCCGAGGCCAAAATTGGGTACTACCTCGTCTTGGATGATGTCTTTTAGTCATATTATCATTTCCTTTGCATTAAACAGCCTTTACCTGGTTTCCATCTAAGAACCATATGGTCGATGATGGTCACCTTTTCAGGCCAATCCTAACCACAATTATTTACTTCCTCAAGTGAAGCAGTTTAACCATGATTGATTGTGTTTACTGCTTGAGAAGATAGGTGGTTTATAAAGTTTACGGATAAACTGGGAAATAATATGATTTTGTTTGATTTTTAGTAGAATTTAATTTAAAAAACTAACCTTCTCTAACTTTCCTTACTGCCGATTCAATTAAATCAACTTCAGTAAACAAGTTATCGTGGCCAGAACCAAAAAAGTCGACTTTTAACCATGATTTCTTTCCGCATTCACAACGAATAGACTTATAATGGCCTTCGGTATGGTTAAGACTATCCCATTCAGAAATCCACCTCTCCTTTTCAAGTTCTTTTCCGCACCGGCGACAGTGCAAAAAATTAATTGTTCTAGATTCATCAACTGACTTATTCATGCCGAACCCGGATACTTTTGATAAGATTTATATAGCTTACGATTTTGTAGACTAGAGATGAAATACTTGTTTACTAATATATTAGGTAAGTTTGTTTATGATAGCAAAACAAAAGAGTTAACTAAAACTCAATCTAAAGATAAATTTGAACAATTACCTAACGAAAAAGTAAACGAAGTTTTAAAACAATTTAAAGATAAAAAATACTTCTCAGAATTCTATGATCAAAATTTGGAAATTACCAAAAAAGGCATTAAAGAATCAGTATCTGAAGATTGGTTAATAATTCAAGCCATGGCAAATGTTAGTGAATTAGATAAGATAAATAATGTTTTAATTAAAAGGTTAAGAGAATGGGTTGGCCTTTACTTACCAGAATTTGAACATTCTATGCATAATCAAGAAAAATTTGTAGAACTAGTTATTGAAAAAAATAAAGAAGAGTTAATGAAAGAGATGAAAATAAAGGAAAGTATGGGTGCAGATTTAGAAGAAGTTCATCTTAAAGAAGTTAAACTGTTAGCTAAAGAGATCAAACAATTACAATTATTAAGAAAAGAACATGAAAATTATTTGGAAAAAATCATGAGTAAATATTGTCCAAACATTTTAGAATTAGCAGGGACAACTATTGGTGCTAAACTTATTGAGTTAGGAAGAAGTTTAAAACATCTTGCAATGTTACCAGCTTCCACCATCCAACTATTAGGAGCAGAGAAAGCTCTTTTCCGACATATTAAAACCGGAGATCGAAGTCCAAAGTATGGGATCATCTTCCAACATCCGTTCATTCAAAAAGCTGAAAGAAAACTTAGAGGTAAAGCTGCCAGAATCCTAGCAGATAAATTATCTTTATGTGCAAGATTAGATTATTTCAAAGGCGAGTTTAAAGCGAAGGAATATCGGGAAGAACTAGACAGAAAACTAGAAGGAAAAAGGAAATGAAAGAAATAGAAGTTAAAATCATGGACATTGATCTTGAAGAAATTAGACAGAAACTATCAAATTTAGGAGCAGAAAAAGTTTTTGCTGGTGAAATTCATGCAATTGCTTTTGATCATCCTGATTTAAGATTAGATAAAGAGGACAGTTTTGTCCGAGTAAGAAAAGTTGGAGAAACTGTTGAACTTTGTTACAAAGGAAGAAATGAAAGTTCACAATATAAGTCTAGAGAAGAGATCGAAGTTAAAACTAACAATTTTGAAGACACAATTATAATTTTAGAAAGAATGGGATTAAAAAAATTTCATGAAGGAAAGAAAAACAGAGAATCATATACAATCGGTAAAGTTAGGTTTGAAATTGACAATTGGAAAGATATACCTCACTTTTTAGAAATTGAAGCACCAACCGAAAAAGAAGTTAAAGATTATGTTGAAAAGCTTGGTTTTACTATGGACCAAACAAATAATTGGAGTTATTTAGATATTGAAAAACATTACGGGATAAAATGAGCAGAAAAATAGAAGAACACAGATTGTTTGAAATTTATCAAGAACCTCGTGGTAAAAAGATCTTTACTAAATCTATCCTCCCTGGAAGGACACATTTTGAAGAAAGGGTTACTAGACAAGGTAAAGAGGAATTCCGAGAGTTCGATCCGCGAAGAAGTAAATTGGCAGCAATGATTTTCAAAGGTTGTACAAATATTGGAATTAGAAAGAATGATATAGTACTTTATTTAGGAAGTTCACATGGTTACACGCCAAGTTTTGTTTCAGATATTGTAGGAGAAGAGGGATTAGTTTTTGGGATTGACCCTGCTCCGAGAGTAATGCGAGACTTTATTTTCCTAGCAGAAGAAAGGCAAAACCTTGTTCCAGTATTAGCAAGTGCTAACCACCCGGAAGAATATATTAATAGAATTTGTCAAGCAGACATTGTTTATCAAGACCTTGCTCAAAAGAATCAATTGGACATTTTTGTTAAAAACTGTAATGTTTTCTTGAAAAAAGGTGGATATGGCCTATTTGCAGTAAAAGCAAGAAGTATTGACGTTAAAAGGAAACCTAAAGACCTTTTTATTGAGATTAGGAAAGAGTTGGAAAAACTCTTTACAGTAATCGATTATAAAACTCTTGATCCAATGGAAAAAGATCATTGTATGATCATTGTTAAAAAATGAAAGTTAAAGGATTCCCCTGGGATAAAAAAGTGGATAAGGTAATAAAAAGATTACCTAGAACAATTCAATTAATTATTTTATTAGCAGGAATTGGCCTATTTATGCTAATCATTTATTTATTAGAAAGTTCTCAACAATGGTATAAGTACCCATTAATAATTATTGCAGGAATTATTGCTTGGTTTTCATATTACTATACCAACGTCAATAAAACAATTTAATGAATAAAATAAATAAGTTTTATAAATTCCAATATTATCCTTCATTCTAATGAATTTACTTAATGAAGCTTATTACATGTACTATTATTCTCGAGAACTGATAAAAATCAATAAAAAAGTTAAACAGTTCAGTAAAAAAGCTGAAAAGCATGTCCATAAACACGGTAAAGCAAAAAATGAAGAAAAGAAAGCTAGACATAAGTTAGGACATCGGAAAGCTACTGGAAAAATTAAAGATTTAATTGAACAACATAATAGAATTCTAAAAAAGTTAAAACATCATCACAACAATTATCTGCATGTACTACATAAAGAACATAATATCAAAAAATAATTATTATTCAACTGGTTCTAATTTAATTATTTGTACAGGACAAACTTCAACAACTTCTTGGTTTCTTGCTCTTGCTTCTTCAGTGTCAATAATTTTTTCCCAATGATCTTCAACTTTTTCTGCACCTTTAAGTTTAGCAAGGCCTTCATCATCCATTGACCATAAATCTGGATGAATTGCTGCACAAGCACCACAACTGATACATTCTTCTCTAAAGTGTAATATTTTCCATTTAGCCATTTTAAATACCTCAAATTACTATGATTTGTTTCAAAATTAACAGTTATTTATATTTGTTTTCTTTTTATTGAATCCTGAAATATACTTAATCATGCAACGAGAGCAAAGCTCTCGGCATGCTAAAATTTAAGTAATAAATTTTATCATGTCGATCATTCTATTACTATAACCCCATTCATTATCGTACCAAGCAATAATTTTAACTAAATTACCTTCCATTTCCAAAGTACAATCAGATTCAAAAACACAAGAATGAGAATTACCAATAATATCACTACTAACTAAAGGAAATTCACTATGTTCAATAATCCCTTTCATTTCTTTTTTAGAAGCTTTAATTAGAGCGTCATTAACTATCCCGCAACCATTAACTTTTTTCTTAAGTTCTAAAGTAAGATCAATTAAAGACCCGTCCGCTACTGGAACTCTAATCGCCATCCCGTTAAGTTTCCCGTCAAGTTCTGGAATTACTTTTCCAAGAGCTTTTGCCGCCCCAGTTGAAGTAGGAATAATATTTAATGCGGCTGCCCGCCCTCTTCTTAAATCTGGATGTGGTAAATCTAACAATTTCTGACCATTTGTATAAGCATGAACTGTCGTCATTAACCCTTTCTTAATTCCAAACTTATCGTTAATTACTTTTACTAAAGGTGCAAGGCCATTAGTGGTACAGGAAGCGTTTGAAACAATTTTTTCAGATTGCTTATACTTCTTGTGATTAACCCCGTAAACATACATTGGAACATCGTTACCTTTGCAAGGTGCAGATAGAATAACTTTTTTTGCCCCTGCTTTAAGATGTAAGTTACATAATTCTTTAGTTCTAAACCTGCCTGTACTTTCAACAACAACATTGACTTGATGTTTTTTCCAGGGTAAATTTGCCGGTTCTTTCTCTGCATAAACCCTAATTTTTTTCTTACCAATAATTAAAGAATCTTTAGTGTAAGAAACTTTCTCTTCAAAAACTCCATGCACAGAATCATATTGTAAAAGATAAGCCAAATTCTTAGTATCTGTTAAATCGTTAATAGCAACAAAATTAATTTTTTTATCTTTCCAACCTGCTCGAAGAACCATTCTTCCTATCCGGCCGAAACCGTTAATTGCAACATTGACCATATTTATCACCCTTTTTTTATAATTATTATAATCAAGATAAAGAAAGACTCTTATATAAAGTTTTTTAAAGGATAAACGGATTAAAATAAAGATAATGGTACCAGAACAAATCCCTACCACAGAAAATATTGAATTTAAACCAGCTTTTATAGAAAGATATTCAGAACTAACTGACTGGGAAGAGTTTAAAAAATATTCATTATCATTCTTAAAACGAAGTATTCGAGTAAACACTATTCTAACAACCGTTAAAGAAATGAAAAAATCTATTGAAGCTAAAGGTTGGAAATTGGAACAAATTCCTTGGTGCAAAGAAGGGTTCTGGATTTCTCATCCAGATAGAAGAGATGTAGGTAATTTATTAGAACATCATCTTGGCCAAGTTTATGTCCAAGAATCTGCCAGTATGATTCCCCCTCTTGTCCTTGATCCTAAACCGGGTGACATCATTCTTGATATGTGTGCCGCTCCCGGTAGTAAAACAACCCAAATGGCGATGATGATGAACAACCAAGGTTTAATTGTTGCTAATGATTACAAAGGTCAAAGGTTACAATCGTTAGGAATAAATTTACAAAAAAACTTGTTAACTAACGTAATTGTATCTTTAATGCCTGGTAAGAGATTTCACGGTTTTGAATTTGACAAAATTCTTGTTGATGCACCTTGTTCAGGGACAGGAACAATCAGAAAAAGTTTGAAAACTATCCACATCTGGAACCCAAAAATGATTACTAAACTTGCCAGACAACAAAAAGAATTGATTGTTAGTGCTTTTGAAAATCTTAAACCAGGAGGAGAAATGGTCTATTCTACCTGTTCAGTAGAACCTGAAGAGAATGAAGGAGTAGTAGATTATTTATTAGAAAAATTCGATAACGCTGAAGTTGTTAAAGTAACTCTACCCGGATTGAAAATATCTCCACCAATAATGGCATTTAAAAAGTTTAAATATGATGCCCGAATCAAAGACGCAATAAGAATCTGGCCACAAGATAATGACAGCGAGGGATTTTTTGTTTGTAAAATTAAAAAGAAATAAAATGCAACATCCAATGAGACTTCTCCCTGCACCTTTTCAAGCGATTAAATCTGGTAAGAAAACTATTGAAGTGAGGTTGAATGATGAAAAGAGGCAAAAGTTTAATGTGGGAGATGTGATTAAATTATCTAAACGTCCAGAATTAGTTGAAAAAATAACTGTAAAAATTGTTGCTTTATTTCATTATAAAACATTTGAAGAATTGGTTAAAAAACAACCAATAGAAGAAATGTGTTCTACTAAAATGAATGAAAAAGAATTTTTAGACGGAATGTTAAAACATTATTCTAAAGAACAAGAAGCAAAATTAGGTATTTTAGCGATTAAAATCAAGTTAATCTAACCACTCCACCAAAGAAATCTATTTAATATAGTTCTTCTTAAGATAACTTCATGTTTGGATTGGAAAAAGAGTTAGAAGAGAAGGTTGAAAGAAAAAGTCACCAATTCCACCAAATTCTAAAAAAATGTTTAAAAATAAAAAATGAAAATGTCTTAATAATCTCAGATTATGGAGAAGAAAATAGACAACTTTCTACCATGTTAAGTTATGGTTATTATCATGCTGCAAAAAATAAAGGCCTGAAAGTAGAAATCCTTTTCCAAGAAAGAAAAAAAGGGTTTATGCATGCTGACCATCACGTTATTAAAGCGTTAGAAAAATTGGAGAAAGGAAGTATAATTATTCTTACTTTATCAAAAAAGTTGGGTAGGATTGGAGCAATGAAAAGTTTTCGTGGTTTCTGTAAAGAAAATGAACACAGGTTCATTTCTGCTACAGGTTTAGCAGATGCAAAAACTAACCATTATGAACTTTTTATGGAAGCAATGAATATTAATTATACCCGATTAGCTAAGAAAGGTTTAACGATTAAAAAGAAGTTGGACAAAGCTGAAATAATTAGAATTAAAACCGATGCAGGGACAGATATAACATTTAATGTTTCAGGGATGGAAGCTAGAGCTAATGTAGGTAGTTATAAAGAGAAAGGTAGTGGAGGAAACATGCCCGCAGGAGAAATATATATCCCACCGAAGGGATATTATGGAGTTAAAGGTAAAATTGTCATTGATGGTAGTATGAAAACTCATCAGGGAACAATTCTCCTAGATCAACCCGTAACACTTCACATTGAAGAAGGCAGAGTAGTCAAAATTGAAGGTAAATCTGCCCATTTATTAGAAAAAACTTTCATCAAATATGAAGACAGAGCAAAATATCCATACAGAGTAAGACATATAGGCGAATTAGGGATAGGAATCAATCCAGGGGCAATACTAATTGGTTCAACAATCATTGATGAGAAGGCGCTTGGTACTGCCCATGTTGGCATAGGAAGTAATTATTGGTTTGGTGGAGATATCAGAACAGTATTTCATGGTGACCAAATATTTAAAAATCCAAGAATTTTTATCGATGGAGAATTGTTAAAAATTTGAATTTATCTCTCTTTAATTGTCCCGTTAGTAAAATTTACAATCTTGGAGGGTTTAGCTTTCTTTTCACCTTCATAAATCATAAAATCAACAGCCATCTCTATTTCTGGGTCCAAGTTTTCTAAACAAGTCATGAAAGCATGCCCAGACTTATTAACTGAAGTTGTTATTAAAGGAAAATTTAATTCTTTAACAAGGTTACCAAACCAATGTTCAGGAACCCTTACACCTAAAGAGCTAGATTTAGGATTAACATTTTTAGCTATCGCTTCAGAATTGTTTAAATCAAATATTAAAGTGTAAGGACCAGGTAACCGTTCTAACCACATATTAATTTCGGGAGTAGTTTTACAATTTTTTTTAATCCAAGCAAGAGAAGGCACCCAAACAGAAAAAGGTGTATCTGGCCGTTCTTTTAAGTCTCGAACTTTCTTTACAGCATCATGATTTAATGCATTACAACTAATCCCATAAATAGTGTCTGTAGGATGAATAAATATAGCTCCATTTTTAATCTTGGTAAGTATTTCTTCTAACCTAAGTCGCAATTCTGTTTTTGTTAAAACTTCCATGGGTGGGGGGGGAAAGAAGGTGTTTATATAGTTTGTGTCTATAGTATATACTAAACAATAACTATTTCTCTTAGATAGTTATTATTTGACATACAAAGACTGGTATATCCCCCCACCGCTGCAAGGTGTGTGAACTTAATAATAATCATCTAAAAAAGTTTGTTTTGGAAAAACCATTTGATATCTAACATGATCTTGTTGATATTTCTCTAATAAGTAAGCAATCCTGTCTCGAAAATTCATCTTATCCATCCTCCACTAAATTGGTAATCAAATGTTTCTACTTTAGAACCTACTGTTTCTAAAGTTAATCTTCTTATCTGTTCTTCAAATAATTTTTTTATTGTTTTTGTTGAAAGATCAACCATTGTCAATCACCTCTTTTTTTGATAAATTACTACCCTCGTAACTACTTTATAAGCCCTACCCGCACCTGACCAGTGGGCCAGTGGCTTATAAATGGATTCCTGAAACTGGGAAATTTTAAAGTAAGAATAGCTGAGCCACTGGACAAAAATAGTGAAAAATTTAAGGAATGGTGTTTAAATTGAAAAAGAAGATTTTAAATAATCTAAAGAATTAACTTTTAACTAAAAGAGGAATATTTAATGCCAGAACCAACTCAACAATTAAGGGAAAGGATTCAACAACAGCAAAAACCACAGCAAGCAATATCCCCAGAACCAATTTATTCTCAACCTCCCACTTTAAAACCAAACCCTTACGAAGAAAAGTTTCATTCTGAATTTTGTTTCATTTCGTTAATATTAGGAATATTTGGTTTAATCTTACCTTTATTCAGTACACTAGCAATTATTTTTGGCATTGGTGGATTAATGCAAACTCATCGTGAACACATGAAAGGCAAATGGATGGGAATTACTGGAATCACTTTAGGATTTTTAGGAATACTTTTAGTAATAATTGCTATTCTTTTAGGAGTACAATTCTTGGAAGAACTTATGTTCAGCGGTAATATCGAAGCAATTTTAGGAGGATTAGCTGAAAACTTTATTAAATAAAAATGTCAATATTAACAAAAAATGAAATCCTGAAAGAGGTAAAGAAGGGCCATATTAAAATAGTTCCATTCAATAAGTCTGCTCTTGGCCCCGGATCAATAGATTTAACTTTAAGTAACAAGTTTAGGGTTTTCAAAAAATTAAAAAAAGTTATGGACGCAAATGAAAATTTAAATTATCAAGATATTACTAAACTGGTAACTACTGATTCTATCGTTGTTAAACCAGGAGAAACAATTTTAGGAATTACTCAAGAAAAAATCACTTTAGCTTCAAATCTTTGTGGTTGGTTAGAAGGAAGAAGTCGTTTTGCTCGTCTGGGGTTATTAGTACATATTTCTGCTAGTTTCATGCAACCAGGAATAAGTAATCGACAAGTTTTAGAGATTAGTAATATGGGCGCTGTTTCATTAAGATTGCATGCTGGAACTAAAATGTGCCAATTTATTTTTCAAAAAACTATTGGTAAAGCAAAATATTCTGGAAGATTTGTTGACCAAAAAGAACCATAGAGTTCTAATCTAATTCTGTTGTTTATTTTTCTACAACAAAAGATTATATAGCTAATAATTCTTTTAGATATTAAGATGGAAAAAGATAAAATACAGATGGTTGAGGAAGAAATCCTCCGGAAACACCCACACTGGCCACAAGAAAAAGCAAGATGGATAGCTGAACAAGCTCTCGGACTAAGAGGCTGGAGATAAAAATGGACCTAAGAGAACTGAAAAAGATCTGTGCAAGAATGATAGATGGAAGGCAAGGAGAATTTGAAGAAAGAGGGATGAGAATCAAAATCCATGCAGTAAATGTACACGGGATAATGCAATAATAAGAGGAGGGGGAGAAAATGAAACCACAAATAAAAGAAACACTTTATGAGATTGTAAAAGATGAAGTAGCATATTTGAAAACATTAATGTTAAATCAAGAATACTTGATTAATCCAACTTCTGTTGGAGAGAAATTAGAAAAATATCAAGAAGTTAAAAAATACTTAGAAGATTAAAGAAATTTATCCCCCACCAACATATTTTTCAACAATGACTTCACTTCCAATATTTACAGCAATTTTATTTCTCCCTTTCTTAGAGAGGTAAACATAATTTCCAGGATGGGGTAAATCAGGTCCTTTAACAACAGTGAATATCCATTCAATAATATTTTCAGGATCTGAAACATTGTAAATCTTAACTTTCTTCCCTACCGTAACACCTAAAAAGGCTCTAAACTCTTTTTTTAATCTCACCCCTTTATCAGTATCATTAAACGGATCATCATTAGTTTTAGTAAAAGCTTTTTGAACAATTCCTTTAATCTCTTTATAGTTCTTATTATGTTCTTTAATAATTGCTTTTACTTTAGCTCGATAAGATCTAGGAATATTGAACTGTTCCATGCCCGCAATGATAAAACCAGCATATTTGTCAGTAATCATCTTGTACGGACTTTCGTTAAAATTTTTTAAACCTTTAGAAGCACCAACATAAGTTATTGCGTTAATTACAAAATCATTACCATAGGCATCTTTAAATTTAACTTTTATATTTGCTCGTTGATACGTTAAACTATTAACCCCTTCAACACTATCCAATTTATCCATCAAATGGTCAGGTACTGAAAATAAAACCCCATAAATCTTATCTTTACCAATAAAATGTCTTTTTGTATGGATATTAGTAACTGCACATTTATTTCCCTTACTAAAAACATTAAAAATTATTTGGTAACCGTCAAGTTCTGCCACTCCTAAAGGAACGGCTTTACCACCTAAACGTTCAACGCTATTAATTCTATTAACATCCAAATTTGATCCATATTGAAATATTAATGCCATTTTTTATTTACCTCATTTCCTCTTCTTAGCGTGTTCCCACATAAACTCAAAATAACTCCGGTAAGCTTTTGCAGCAGCCTCATTCTCAATAAGTATTCCTTCTGGTTCATCGGTCCAAATAATTAACGCAATTTTATCTCCATAAATGTTAGTAGCAACAGGAGAATTAATTTTCTTTGCAACATATCTAGTTTGTTTAGGATTTGAAGTTTTACTAGCCCGATCTACCCGTACGATATCTCTTACGGAAATCTTTTTTTCTTTCAATTGGCGAACAAACTGTTTTTGGTA
>CAZXEM010000029.1:0-8697 GCA_964639875.1 uncultured Methanosarcinales archaeon
TTTCATGCGTTTGATTCTGCTGGCAATGTGAATACTACTACACTTGACAATTTCACTGTTCAAAACAGAAATCTTACTTTTGTTAACATAACTCTGCCTTTTAACGGTACTGTTTTAGAAGTTGGTAATTCTACCATTTTCAATTCAACAGTTACTGATCCGGATAATGATACTTTAACATACTTATGGGATTTTGGTGATGGTAATACTAGTACAGTTTCAACAACAAACATTACTCGGCAATATAATTTGACTGGAACTTACAATGTTGGTTTAACTGTTTCCGACCCTTACGATGGTTCTTTCTCTACCAATGAATCTACTAACATAACTGTAATTGTTAATGATACTTTAGCTCCTACAATTGAAACTATTAGTTATTTTACTGAACAGCATCTTACTCGGGACGGAGACAATCAAACTGTTAATATTACCATTTTTGATTACTCGGACATATCTAACTTAACTTTATCTTTTAACGGAACTTTACAAACAAGAACTTGTTCAACGCAGACAGATAACAATTGGACTTGTTCTTGGACTTGGACTAATATAACTAATGACAGTTACAATTTTACCATCAATGCTACTGATAATTATTCTACCACTCATACTAATTCTACTACTTACGAATTTAACGTTACTTCCTGTGGTGATTTGGTTAAAAATGGTGATGAACAATGTGATGGTTCAGACCTTAACAGTCAAACTTGTGTTTCACAAAGTTTTGTTTCTGGAACATTAGCTTGTTCAGCTAGTTGTACTTTTGATACTAGTGGTTGCAGTTCTAGTTCCAGTTCTTCCTCTTCTTCCTCTTCAGGAGGCGGCGGCGGTGGTGGCGGTGGAGGTGGAGGGGGTTTTATTCTTCCTACTGCTGATGCTGATGACGAACCTTCAGAAGTTGTGGATACTCCCTCTTCTGGCGGAGGTACTGTTAAAACAACAGTCGATGAAGAAACTAAAGTTGAAGAAACTGTTCCCGCAATATTTAATCAACAAATTAGTCTCCCTCCTGGAGAATCTTTAAAAGTTCCTTTAGATCATGATCAAATTTCTGTAACCGAGATTGAGTTGGAAGCTTCTTCAACAATTGCGGGAAAAGCTGTAGCTACTGGGATTTCAATTGAGACAGAATTGGAAATTGAATCTTTCTCTGAAACTCCGGAAGGAGTAATTGGGTTAGATAATACTTATCAGTATTTGAATGTTGATTCTGGCGGGGTGCAAGTCAGTAGAATTAATTTTAAAGTTCCTTTACAATGGATTTTAAGTAATAATTTTTCTGAAGATAAAATTTCGTTATACGCTTACCTGGACAATTCTTGGCAAGAACTTTCTACTACACTTATCAGCAGTGGCGAAGAATTGGTTTATCAAACAGAAATTAACACGCCAGTAACTTTTTTAGCTATCGCTCCTAGTTCAGGAAAAAATATTTTTGATAAAGCACGAGCTTGGATTTTGAATAATAAAATTTATGTTATTTTATTAATAGTACTAATTGTTTCTTTATTTGTTATTTTCTCAAGCTTTAAAAAGTGGAAAAGTAAACAAAAACATCAACAAATTTGAAAAAACTTATAAATGTGTTTTGTTTGTTCTTATTATAATAAAAAAGAGATGAACTACGAACTAAACCAGAAGCATTTAGGTATTTTGTTAGGTTTTATGTTAGTGATAACAATATTCGGGTTTGCGTTTATTTATGATGATGGAGAAAATTCTTTAACTGGTTATGTTGTTTTTGAAGGTGGAACAAAAATTAAAACTGATAAACTTGATTCTGCTTTAGTTAACGAAATTAATTCTGGTAAAGAAAACTCAAAAGTTATTGTTATTCTTGAAGATGATTCTCAAACCATTTCTGAAAATTTTGTTGAGAAAAAGCAAGCTATTGAAATTGTCCAAGAAAAGGTTATTGAAGATTTAAAAGATGAAGTTGAAGTTTTAGAACCGGAAGATAAAGTAGAAATTATTAATTTTGAGGGGACAATGTCTGATGAAGAGTTTGAAGATGAACTGCTTGAAGATCAATTACTTAATGTTGAAAATATTATTGAAGAAGAAATCGAAACTGATTTTGAACTTTCACACCGGTTTGAAACTATTAACGCTTTTTCTGGCGAGGTTAAAGATCCGGTTGCTTTACTAGAATTAACACAAAACAAGAAAGTTAAAAAAATCATTTTGGATTATCCAGTAGAAATTAATCTTGATAATAGTGTCTCGCAAATAAATGCTGATAAAGTTTGGAACATTGCAAATGTTGCTTTTGAAGGGAAAAACATTTCTGGGGAAGGAGAAACTGTTTGTGTTATTGATACCGGAATTGATTATACCCATTCTGCTTTAGGTTCTTGTAATCCGGTTAGTTATCAACTTGAAGGTAACGTTGAAAATTTACCGCTTCCTACTGAATCTAATCACCCTTACGAAGACAGTTTTGATTACACTTGGACCATAACTCAGCCAGGATATGAAAAAATTGCTTTACATTTTGTTAATTTATCTTTAGAACATTTGCCAAGTAATGGAGATAGTACTGACCGAATTTATGTTTATGATCAGAATAATCAGACTTTAGCAATTTACAAAGAATCAATGGTGGATTTTTGGACACCTTATGCTGAGGGAGATACTCTCTATGTTCGTCTAGTTTCTGATGGTTCCGTCAATGATTATGGTTTTTTGGTTGATCAAACTATTAATGGAACGACCAATACAACTATGAATTGGAACACTTGCGAGAAAGTTATTGGTGGTTGGGACACTTATAATAATGATAATAATCCTAAAGATGACCATGGTCACGGTACTCATGTTGCAGGAATAGTAGCTTCAGAAAATGAAATTTATCGAGGGATTGCACCGGGTGCAAGTTTAGTAGCTATTAAAGCAATAAGTGCTTTTGGAGGGGGACATTCTTCAGACGTTGTTGCGGGCATTGATTGGTGTAACAGTAATGCCAATAACTTAAACATTTCAGTGATTAGTATGAGTTTGGGGTGTAGCGGTGGTAATTGTCCTCATTATCAAACTTATTGTAACAACGATTTGACTGCGAGTGCAATTGCAGATTCTTACCGGAAAAATATTTCAGTTTTTATTGCTACTGGTAATAATGGTTGGACGGACGGTATTGCTAACCCTGCTTGTGTTGAAAATGCTTTCCCAGTTGGTGCAGTTACAGAAACCGATAATCTTGTTTACAATCGTGGTAATTTATTAAAACTTCTGGCTCCTGGTACTGATGTTTATTCCACAACTTTGTCTGATTCTTATTTTTCTTTAAGTGGAACTTCAATGGCAACACCTCATTTAGCTGGGGCAACGGTTTTGTTGAAACAATACTGGAAAGTTGCTTATGGGATAAACGCTCATCCTCAAGAAATATTTGATAAACTGGTTTCAACTGGTAAACAAGTTAGTGATTCTAGTTCTGGGTTAACCTTTTCCCGAATAGATCTTTCTGCAGCAATTAGGCCAAGTTTAACTTTTGTTGATAGTACTCCTTCTTCTGGTGAGGTAATAAATTTTAGTCTTGATGGGGTTGATGATATTATTCCCATTTTTGTTATTAATTCATATTTGCCTTTAACGAATGTTACTTTGGAATTTAATTTTGAAAATGATAGTGCTAGGAATTATAGTCTGGTTAAAAAAAACAATACTCATTTTGATTATGCTTTTTCTGAATTAATTAATTTTGAAGCTGGAAATTATTCTTATAAAGTTTATGGACAAGATAGTTTAGGAAGTATTGGTGAAACAGAAACCAGAAATTTAACTATTCATTTCATTCCTGCTCCAGAAGATTCTGAAATGATTAATTATACTAATTTGTCATTGAGCATTTTTTCTCCATTAAATAACTCCTATCATCGTGATAATTTTTATTTGAACTTTACCGTTAACGGGACAAATTTAAATTTTGTAAATTATCAATTAGTGAATGGTTCTGGTCATGTTTTACTTTCTTCAAATTTGTCTATTGAAAGTAATGATAGTAATGCTGATAATAATGACAATGATTCAAATGACCGTTATCTTTTTGAACCGTTAATTAACTTAGAAAACAATTCTTTAGATGATGGGAATTATACTTTAACAATCCAGGTAGAAGATTCTCAAGGAAATGTTTCAATTAAAGATATTAATTTTGTGATTGACACTTCAAGTCCATCTTTGGTTGATATTAACTATAGTCCAGCTATTGTTTACAGTAATGATACTCTTAACTTTACCACTAATGTTAGAGATTTAAATTTGGATTTTGTTACTGTAACGTTATCTTCAAATTATTCGGGAATCTGGAATAATTATTCTTTCAGTTACGAGGACGATAATTTATTTAGTTATAGTTTACTTTTAGACAATTCCACATTTAATCAAACATTTTATTATCAAATATATGTTGCTGATTTAGCTGGAAATGATAATTATTCGGATATATTAAGTTTTGAAATTTTAAATTTTAATTATTCTCAGTTAAACAATTCTATAATTAATGAAACTTCGTCATTAGTTAATAATTCATCTACCACCTCTTGTTCTGATAATATTAAAAATGGTAATGAAACCGGAGTTGATTGTGGTGGTTCCTGTCAGAATTGTACCTCTTTAGGAATTGTTGGTTCTGAGTCTGATGTTAGTGGTTCTGATCTTGCTTTACCTTTGCCTGTTCCAGAAGCAGAAACTGCGCCAGTAGAAGAAACCCTTACTGCCGAAGATAATTTGCCTGTAGCAGCTGAAGTTAATAATGTTGATATTAATAATGAAAATGTGGCTAGTGAAGGGTTAGCTAATTGGACCAGTGAACTGAAACAGAATGAAGTTTATAAGAAAGAAAAAGCAATGTACCTTATTGGCATTTTAATCTTATCACTTTTAGCTTTTTATACTTTTTTTCTTTGGATACAATAAAAATTAAAATCTTTAAAATTTTTATCAAGAAATTAAACTTTTAATCTTATCTGGGTTAAAACCAACAATGATTTCGTTATCACTTTGAATTACTGGGATTGTTCTTTGACCAGTAAGATTAACAACTTTTTCAATTAATTCTGGGGTGTTAACATTTATTTCTTCAAAATCAATGTTCATTACTTGCAAATAACTTTTAAGAACTTTACATTGAGGGCAACGATCCGTAGTGTATACTTTAATTGTCATATTTTTTCAAAAAAGCAAGTTATATATAAACATTTTTGAGAACTAAAAGGTTATAATAGTTGCATCTTAACATAAATTAAAACTTTTAAGAAATGTAAGGTTAATACTAATCTTCAGCAATACTAACTAGCTTGTAATTTTCTTCTACGTTTAGCCTTTTTCATCTTCTTACGTTGCCATTTCCAACGCATTTGGCCTTTCTTTTTCCAACGTCTTGAACTTCGTTTCATCTTGAAAGCAAAAGATGAGGGCTTTTTATAAACCTTTCTGTTTATAGGAGCTTTTCTGTTTGTGAGGGAATCATCAGTTAGAACGTAAAAAAAATAGGACCAACAAACAAAAATATAATGATTTTTAGGCTAGAACTATGTTCTATATATAGAAATGTTTAAATACATTAATATTTTACTTATTTAAGTTAATTTAATTTAATGTTATAATTTAACTTAAAAAATGGGTGAGGATGTTTAAAATGGTAAGAAAAGATGTTTTGATATTAATTTCTATGTTAATTGTATTTGTTATGGCTGGGATGGTTACAGCTATTGATTGTTGGGATAATAGTCATAGTACTAATGAGATTGCTTGTGAGGCTGATGCGGAATGTAATTGGCGAGATGAGGGTTTTGACAGTTGGTGTGAAAAGAAAAGTTGTTGGAATAACTGGGATTCATCTTCTTGTTCTCAATCAGATAATGTTTCTTCAACTTCTTATTTAAATTTATCATGTTCTTGGAAAACTGGTTCTGCAGACGGTTGGTGTATGAAAGTAGAATGTTGGGCTTTAGAAGGAACTAATGAAGCAACTTGTGAGGATAATTCTTATGGACTAAATTGTACCTGGGTAGATACTTATGATGAAGACACTTATCAATTTCCTTGTGATGGACCTTGGGAGAAAGGTTGCCATGATCAAATTACTTCTTCTGCTTGTACCGCTATCGAAGGGTGTACCTGGGGGAGTTGTGAACCTAAAAGTTGTTGGAGTGCGACTACTGCATCGGCTTGTGCTAATAATGTAGGTTTTTCTGGTGGGTCTTGTATCTGGAATGCACAATATTCTTCTTGCTATGATGCTGGTTGTTGGGATTATACTAATAGTACTGATTGTACGGGAAACAATTGTCAGTGGCAAGGTGGAAGTTGTTATGATACATGGTGTTCTGATTTTAGTTATACGAATGAAAGTACTTGTGTGAATAACACAAATGAATTGAATTGTGCTTATAACGGTAATTATTGTGAAGAAGTTGGTTGTTGGAGTCAAACTACTTCAGGAACTTGTAGTGTTTCTAATTCTAGTGATGGTTTACCTTGCTACTGGGAGACTTCAGATAATAATGGTTGGTGTGAAGAGATCAACTGTTGGAATTGGGACGGCTGGCAAACAGACGGTAATGAAACTAATTGTTTAGCTAATGGAACGATTTATGACCTTAGTTGTGTTTGGGCTAATGAATCTGGAGGAGTTGGAGGAGAAGATGGGTGGTGTTACAAAGATATTAGTGCAGAATCTTGCACAGATATAACAAATAATAATGATTGTTGGGACACTAATTATTGTTTCTGGAATCAAAGTGGTAGTGCTTGCCAGGATCCAGTTTCCGGAAGTATCGAAACAGTCTTTAAAGAATGGTATCCCGGATGTAACCTATATGACTTTGTTGGGCAGAGTGGTTGTGAAAATGTAACTGGTTGTACTTGGACTGGAGGAACGTCAAGTTGTGATGGGAATTCTACAATAACAAACACTGATTCTTCAATAGGGGGAATTAGATGTGAATATATTAACAATTCAAATATGTGTAATACCATGACTATGTTGCCACATTGTTGTCAATGGCAAGGTGGTAGTTGTTCTGAAAATAAGCTAAGTACTAAGTGTTGGGATGATCAAGAAGAATTACCCGAGGGGGCAATGTATTGTGAAGATTTTAATTCCTATACCGATAAATCTCTTTGTGAAAAGATCTCTAGTGATCCGTGGTATATGCCTTGTAAGTGGGATAATAAAAGTACTACTGATAACGGAGATGATCGTTGTGAATTTAAATTTGAAACTATCTTTGAGGAAGGAAAAGAAGATTTGGTATACATAGATAGTAAACAAGTATGTGAATCTGCTAGTGGAAAGTGGGTAGTCGATAAATATCCAAGTACTAATGATCCTGATACTGCAATGCTACTTTCTTTTGGACATTGCGAACAAGACTTTGGTGGCGAGAAAAACTGTGATGTTCAATGTTATGCTTGTGATTATCAAAATGATGGAACAAATCATAGCAGTTTAAAAGATGCTGAAAAGGCTTGTTATAGTTCAAAGTTAGGTAGTTGTGATTTTACATCTGATAGTACTAAATCTAATGGCTATGGTGAGTGTAGGATTAAAACTGAGTTCTCCAAAGGAATTGCAGGAAATTGTGATGAAGATTGTGGTTCTTGTACATATATGGGAGACCCTAATGCTGCAGAAGCAGAATTTCGACCTTCTACTTTTTGTAAAAATAGTAAAGTAACTGGTGGATGTAAGTGGATTTCGGATTTAGATGCATCTACAGATGAATCTAAAGGAAGATGTGCTCAAAAGGCAGAGAAAACTTGCGATGATAGGTGTGATTTATGTTATACTGAAGATCACTGTAGTAATTTGGGTAAGAAAGGAGGGAATACTACTTTAAATGCTCAATGTACCTGGAATGATAACACCGATACTTGTTCTTTAACTGCCGGAGGGGCCCAGATGGAAATTTGTTGGGATGGAGTAGATAACAATAACAATGGTAAGATGGATTGTGCAGATAGCCAATGTTTCAGTGATTCTTTCTGTGGTGGCGGTTTCATGGCTGGTTTTGGAGGACAAGATTGTTTTGGATATGATTCTGAATCGGAATGCGATACAAATGGTTGTGCCTGGGTTAATGAGAATTGGGGTAGTTGGTGTGATATGCCTGGAGCACAATGTTGGGGCAATGATGGTGATGAAACTGCTTGTGGTTTAGATGGGAATTGTACTTGGCATTCTGGTTTTGGTGGATTCTGTGAAGAGAATTGGACACAGATGGGTTCCACAACAGAAGGTTGTATGAGCTACAATCAATCTGATTGTATTGCTAATATAACTGCTAATTGTACTTGGGTACAAGATAGTTTCTTTACTGAATTTGATGATGTAGGGGGTGAAAGTGGTTGGTGTGATCCTAGTTGGGGTTATGTAGGAACTTGGCCGGGTGATAATTTCTGTGAAAATTATGATTCACAAGGAGCAACTGCTTGTAATGTTGCAGGAACTCAAGATAGTAACAACATTTATCCATGTACCTGGTTTACTTCTGGTTCTGGATCAAGCGGTGACGATGCTTATGAAGGGGGATGGTGTGATCATATGAATTATGCTTGTCATCAATTCAGTACACAAGCTACTTGTACTGACCAGACAAATGCAACATATAATAAAAGTGAGTTTTGTACCTGGAAAGCAGATGAATGGGGTAGCTGGTGTGAAGGTAAGTCTATGAGTGGTGAAGG
>CAZXEM010000029.1:8797-12884 GCA_964639875.1 uncultured Methanosarcinales archaeon
CAGTACAGTTATAATAAGACGGTTTGTGAAGGAGTTTCAAGATGTTTATTTGTTAACGAACAAAACTTTTGTGGTGATAAAGCTTATGATTGTTTCACAAATACGTCATATACTACAGAAGGTGCTTGTGAAGCAAATTCACTATGTTACTGGAATGATGGAAATGGTTGTGAACCTGTAGCTTTTAATTCTTCGATTAGTTCTGAAGCTACTTGCTTGAGTTACAATGCATCAAATGGAACTATAAATGAAACTGCTTTTGTTTGGATTAATGGAGATTGTGGTCCTGGAGCTGCAGCAACTTTCTTTAAGGAAATGGAAGAAGGAGAACCAATTTCATTAGGGACTGATACTATCGGTGATGTTTCGCCACCAGAAGTTGATATAATTAGTTTTGGGATGAAAGATATGGGCCAGGCTTTTGGTTTTGGAATTAAAGTTAATAGTTTAGAAAATGCAACGATGTGTAATGGAATAAAACTTTCTGGTGGATCTACTGGTAAAGGGTTTAACACTACTAAGTTCTATTGGTATTTAGATACTAATGGAAGTAGTGATAATGGTTGTACTACAAGAGACAGTAATAATTTGTCAGGGTTTGAGTTTTACTTTACGAATGTTTGGCAAAGAACTGGAAGTACTACCTCTGAAACTACATCTGCATTCAAATGTAATTCTGGAACGTGGGAGAAAGCACCAATACCAGTTTCAACCGGTGCTCAACAGGCATGTACTGAAATCCGAGGAGGTATGGTTGCGATTCAAAAGACAGAATTAGAAAAATTCTCTACTTTGTATACTACTGGGGGTGATATCAGAGTATATGTTGCAACAGGAAACTCAACAGCAAACATTACTAATCCAACTGATACAATCACTTCGGGAGGATATGTAACTCCGGGAGCAATTGATCAGGATATAGATGAATTAGACCTTTTTGCTTTCAAGAATGCTTCAAAAAGAGTTGGTAAAGGGGCAGAAGATGGTTACATTAGTTATGGAGATGTTGATTGTTGGACAGAAGCAGGATGTATGGAATACGAATGTAAATCTCATCCATATTGTACTAATGGTAGTTTTGGTGTAGAAAGTCCAACATTTACTGATACTAGGATTCCGAAAGTTACTGGCTTAGTGAAAGAAGTATTTCCAGATGGTGCAGCTCTTAAGTTTTACACCGATAAACCAGCTAACGGGAGTTTAGCGCTTTTTGATGATGAAACTTGTGAAACTGCAAATACATCTACTATTAGTTCTACTGGGATTTTAGATGACATTGGTGTTAATAATAGTGATATTGAAGACTTCAGACTATGGCATTTATTAGAATTGAATGATTCATTAACAGCTAACACAACTTATTATTATAAGTTGACGTTTTGTGATAATGAAAGTAAGTGTGGAACTAGTAAATGTTCAAAGTTAGTAACAGAAGATTCTGTAACTGATTGTGCTTTCTGTGATTTTGTTACCAGAATAAATCCTCCAAGTGGATGGAATGTTACTTATGATAAAGATCAAGATGGTACACATGAATTTGACCAGAATGCTTTTAACAACACTGTAGGTATGTTAACCAATTATTCTGATGGAAGAAGAGTTGATATTAAATTACTTACTGATGACAATGGTAGTTGGATTGAGTTTTTCGATGCTAAATTAAGTAAAACTGGTTTGAATAGTAAGGTTAGAAAATTTACTCATACCGGGGATATAAATTCAAGTACTGCAACTTCTGTAGATGGAGATTCAATTGGTTATATAGGAATGGTTGAAGACACAAGGGATAAAATTATTAATAATTTGTTCCCAGAAAGATGTCAAATTAAGTTTCCTAAAGGAGATACTAATTGTACTGATTTGTGGCATTGTGACAATGATCTTGATGAGTGTCTTAATAGAACATCTGATGCTACCTTGAATGAAAGCGGATCTGATTATTGTATTTGGGAAATTCCTAACTGTCAGTTTTCAACTTGGAGTGGCGGACAGCCAACACCTCCTACTAGCAGTAGTTCATCTAGTTCAAGTTCATCTTCCTCCGGTGGCGGAGGCGGTGGCGGAGGTGGCGGCGGTGGCGGCGGTGGCGCTGCAGGTTCAACTTACGTCGTAACTGAAGAAAAATTCATCCAAGGTTATACTCGAGAAAACATGGCCGTGAATAGTCGTTTAAAGTTTACTGTTACCAGTGAGAGCCATTACATGACCGTAAAATCTTTAACATCTACTAAAGCAACGATTACGGTTGAAAGTGAACCTCAAGAAGCTACTCTGTTAAAAGGCGAACTGAAAAAGTTTGATGTTAACGAAGATAACTACTACGATTTAAGTGTCAAGTTAGATGATATTAATACCACTGCAACTGGAGCAACTTTTACTATTAAAAGTATCTCGGAATTAATTCCGGTATCTGTTGCAAAAGAAGCTGAAGCCTCTGGTGAGGAAGTAGTTCCTGTTGAAGGAACAGACCTTGGTGGAGCGGTTGTAGCAGAGTCTGCAGGTGCAGTAGGAGAAGGTAAGGATTGGGGAAAAATCTTGGTGGACTTGAGTTGGTTATGGGTAACGTTAGCTTTGATAATAATTGCAGTAGTTGTTGGAATTGTTATTCATCGAAGAAAGTAAGTAACCTAAACTTTTAATTTTTTTCTTTTTTTCTTTTTTCAAATTATTAATTCTAAAAATTATTATTAATACAGTTTTGGAATAAATCGCCATTTAACTTTCTTTTTATATTCTAAATAATCAGGATCCTGAGAAAGATGTCTTTCTTCAGTAACTGCTCGTAAGAAATAGATTATTGTCCAGAATAACATTCCTAACGCAAATTTCCAACCGATTACTGGTAATAAAGTTAACCACCATATTAAATTTTTACTAATGTAAGCTGGATGTCTGATAACTGAGTAAGGGAATTTTGTTACAATACCACGATTAGTTAAGTTAGAAGCTTTTGGTCCTAAAGCAATGGTTGCCCAGACATATATTATTAAAAGAAAAATGATTGTGATTTTCATGATTAAATCTATTGTAGGGTTCCAAAAAGTTACGTGGTCATTAGCTCCCCAGGGGATATATTTACCAACCATAGCGTTAAATGGCGGATAACAAACGATTGCTACTACCCAACCCAATAAAGTTGGTTCAACTGATTTGACAACATTTTTTAATGCTCGAAATTCAAAAGTGTAACCAATTGCAAAAATAAAAGTGTCAATTGTAAACATTAAAGTGAAGATGAACGAGTACCAATAAAAATTCATGTCTGCTAAAAGAAGATTTCTGAAGTTGTTAAAGAAAAAATTTATCATTAACGGAAGGTAGAAGACTTTTACAAGAATAAAAAGTAAGGCTACTCTCTCTTCTTTGTTCGGTTTGAACTTGTTCTTTCTGAAAACATTGATCAAATATCTTAAAATCAAATACGGTTTGTTAGTTGTATATTTTGTTGTTCTGAAAATGTAAATTATTGGAGCAACAACTAAATAGGTTAAATAGATATAAAGTAATGTTCTTTGGGTTACTAGTAATAGGACATTTTGGTAATAAGAAACATTTCTAAACAAAAGTATTCCTACACCGTAAAGTAACGCGCTGGAAAAGTAAAGTTGGACAGCTCGAGTTAACGATTCTTTAACTTTCATTTTTTTATTTTATTGATATTAATTTTTTCTAATTTTATAAGTTTAAAATTTTTTCTACTTCTTCTTCAACTCTTTTTTGAAAATCTGTAACTGTCTCTCCTTCATTTTTCATCGTGTTCAAACTTGTAATTAAAGATTTAGTTATATGTAATTCAGTCTCTTGATCAAACAGTTTAATTTGTTGTAAATGTTCTTTAATTATTTCTTCTTCAATATTTTCTGGGTTAGATTGAGCGATTTTTATCTCTTCAAAATCTTCAGAAACTAATTTGGCAGTATTTTTCATTACGAAATATGCGCCCTTATTGTACAATTGGTTAAATATCTCTTTAAAATTCACGTCAGATATTTTTCCTCCTTCTAAAATTCCAACTGCACGAATTGTAATCAAACTATCAGTTATGTCTAATTCACTAAAATGTTCCAAAATGTCATAAGTTACTACT
>CAZXEM010000030.1:0-12326 GCA_964639875.1 uncultured Methanosarcinales archaeon
CACCTAATAACTTTAATTCCATTAATGCCGAAGGGTAATTAACAATCTCAACTAAATCTTGGGTTAATTCTGATCCAGTTGCTGCTGATTCCCTAGTTGCTTTATCCAGACTAAAATATTCCGCTTGGGCAGCGTGAAACTTAGCTTCCTCATTTACAACTTTCATGTGCATTTGCACTCCCCAAATTGCAAATACTAATGATATTATCATTAATAACATCATGACGCCCATTATTATTTTCTTATTCATTTTATTTACCTCTTTTTTTTCATTCTTCCCACATTTCTTTCTTATAATCTAATCTTCCTGAACCTTTCTCATAGACTTTATACGCAGCATTTCTTTTTGTTGAATAATCTTGATGATATTCTTCAGCTAAATAAAAGTTTTTAAAATGAATAATTTCCGTAACAATCGGCTGGTCAAACTTTTCCATTTTTTCTAATTCCGCCTTAGATTTCTCAGCTAATTTTTTCTGAGTATCGTTATGATAAAATATTGCCGTCAAATATTGTGAACCACGATCAGCAAATTGTCCGCCAGCATCAGTGGGGTCAATCTGTCGCCAAAATAAGTTTAACAATTCTTCATAACTCACCTTTTTTGGATCATAAGTAACCTGAATCACTTCTTTATGTCCAGTTGTTCCAGAAGAAATTTCTTTATAACTAGGATTTTCTTTTTCTCCACCGGAATAACCAGAAACAACGTCTACTACTCCTTCCAACTCTTCAAATGCTGCTTCCATACACCAAAAACAACCCCCTGCAAAAGTAGCTTTTTCTAAATCGTTATCAACATCATTTTCTATTACCATCTTTTCTTCCTCAACAATATTATTGTCATCAACTTTTTCTTCACCAATATTTTCCTCAACAACTTCTGAACAACCAATTATTAAAAGTAAAAGTACAATTCCAATAATTACTTTCCATTTCATTTTTTTCTTTTAATCAAATTATACATTGCTGGTAAAATTAACAGCACTCCAATACTAAGGATATAAATTTTAAATGGGACATGCGAAGATTGCATTCCAAAAATAATTACTAAAAAAATCAATCCAAAAAATCCTATATAACGATTCAACCAACTTATTTTTCTTTTCTTTAACCAATATTGAAAATCATTAATAAGATAATTAATCAAGAAAAAAACTGTAGCAATTAAAAAATAATATCCATACTTAATCAAAGTTATCGAATAAATCGAGCCCAAAGCAAAAAAGAACAAAACTTTCCCTATCAATGCCAAAACTAAATTCCGATCACTAATCCTACTAGCAATTTTCAATAATTTTTTTTCAAATTCCATTTCGTTCTAACCAAATACTCTAAACACGAATATCAAATAATACAATGATATTACTAACATGATTAATCCTGCAATTAAATTAATTATTCTTTTTCTCGCAGTTAAAAAGCCGATTACTTCTTTACTTTTTGTAGCAGAAGCAACCGCAAATATAAGTAAAGGTAAACCCATTCCAATTCCAAAAACCACAAAATTTAACAAATTAACCGCAAATTCCATTATCGAAGTACTTACCGCAAACAATACTGCAAGAGAAGCTGGATTACATGGTAAAACTATTGCTCCAAAAAAAAGACCAAAAATTAAACTACTAATGTAAGGGTTCTTTTTAACAGGAGAATGTAATTTTGGTAAAAATCTTCCCAAATCAAAATTAAAGATTAAAAATAAACTAATGATTCCCAAAATACCAAAAGCAATTGGTGAAACTATCCCTATTGATTTCGTCAACGATTCCTGTAAAAAAAAAGTAAAAATTAATCCAAACAAAAACATCGAAAGAATAACACCTAATGTTATTACCACTCCAAACATAATAATTTGTTTCTTATTACTTTCTTCAGAAGCTTCACTATTAACTTGCCCAGCTAAATAAGATAAAAATCCAGGATAAAGCGGAAGAACACATACTGCCCCCAGTGGAGCAAATAAACCCGCTAAAAAGCTAATCCATAAATTAAGTAACGCTGAAACCATTTTTAACACCCCTTAGATATTTCTTCTTTTAATTCCTGAGCAGATTTTACACCTTTCTCTAATAATCTTGTACTTTGATCTGCACAAACTAAAATTACCGGTGCAGAAGGTGCATTAACAACCCCAATTCCAAACTCTTCAATCATTTTTTTAGTTATTTCTATTGGAGATACAGAAAACTTCCAATTCAAACCATTCTTTTCTGCATGTTCTTTTACTAATGATCCTTCTTCATTTGGATCGGTATCAAGAGAAATATGAACAATCTCATCTCCCTCGCTTTCAAGAAGTTCTTTCATTTTCAACTGCTGCTTTAAACAAGTTGGACACCAAACTGCGAAACTTTCTACTAAAATAGTTTGACCAGAAAAATCTTCAATTTTATAAGTTTCCCCGGTTAAAACATCAACTAAATCTTCACATTTCCAATCTTCACAAGCAGAAACATCTTTCAATTCTTCTTCTAATTGTTCTTGTTTCTCCATAGCAATATCTTCCATCTCTTTTTCAGACATTTCTTCTGTTTCAATATTATTCCCAGGATCTGTTTCTACACTTGTACATCCAACCAAAAATAAAACAATAATAATTAATGAAATAGTAAAAAGAATTTTCTTAATCATAAATATCACCTCTAATAGTATATTAAACACTTTTTATTAATAAATGTTATGGGGTACTGCGTAAAACAATAGAAAATATTATTAACCCCTAAATATTTCTAGGTTAAGTGATAGACCAATATTATTTGCCAGTACTCCTTGCAGTAATCATTTCTTTTGCTCATTACTACAGTCGTAAATTCAGTATTAAACATAAAGAATATTCACGGAAAATAATTTCATTCTCTGCTGGGGTTTCTATTACTTACGTTTTATTAGAATTATTTCCTAGTTTTACAGAAGCAGCTATATCCCTTAGTAGATTCGTTTATATCTCAATCCCTCTAGGTTTTATTATCCATCATGTTATTGAGAAAGAAATTTACAAAAATAATACAAAACAAGAATTGGTCAGAATGCTTTCTTTAGAAGAAACAGTTTTTTCGTTTATTTATCACATTATCATTGGAATCATCTTAGTAACTTTTGCAAGAGGAAGTGCAACTCAAGCCATCCTTTTCTCTATCCCCATGGTTTCTTATACTTTCTTAAGTAATCTTCCTGCTAATCCTCATCCCTTAAAAATTAAAGCCATCTTTCTTTCTTCAGCAACTCTAATCGGAACAGCAATCGCTGTTATTTGGGGAAATATTCCAAAAGAAGTTGAATTCTCTTTGATTGGTGTTGCAATTGGTGTTCTTCTCTATACAATCATTCGACACCACATCCCATTTGGAAAGAAAGGCCACATTGGTTATTTTACACTGAGTTTTATACTTTATACAGCGTTAATAGTAGCTAGTTGGTACTTTTAAAAAAATTAATTTTTAAGAAAACTAATAATCTTTTCTGTAGTTTCGGGATATTTCTCTGGGTCAAGCACAGTATTATGCAAATTAGTATTTAATGTATCAGTACACTTACCTTTAATGATATATTCTTTAACGCCATCAAGTTTAGAACTTTCTAATGTAACCACACCATCACCATTAAGATTATTTTCCATTAAACAACCTTGACTCCTAATATTATAAAAATCAACTAAAGGAGATAATTGTTTACTGTTCAATCTAGTTAAGAAAACACTATCTTCTTTCAAATCATCACACTCTTTAGATGCACCAATTATTGAACAATATTGTCCTACTTTTCCTGAAATGCCATGGTGAGGAGTATTAACAAAAACAACTTTGTTAATGTTTCCGGTTCCAAACAAGTCAAGATATTCCCTAACAACTAAACCCCCCATAGAATGGGCAACAATATTAATTTTAGATCTACCAGTAGTTATTTTAAGATAATCAATAATTTCTTTCAAACGTAAAGCATAATTCTCAATTCTTTCAGATTTTTGAATACTAAGCTGATAATCTCCAATACCAAAAACAGGAATGTAATAATAGGTAGCCCTTGCAGTCATTGGTGCCCAGCAATCATCTAAGCCAGTTATACTTTCATCCAGATTTAATTGGCCAAGATTAATATAACTAGAGGTTTGCATTTTTTCTTGAATTTTTGCAAACGCCGCTAATGATGCTTCTGGAGTATTTGCTTCATTAGCAGCATGGCCATGAATAAACAAAGTTATTGGTTCCAATTCTTGATTACTTTTACATTCATTAGAAACACAACACTTTTTTTCTTGTCCAGAGATAGAAAAACCAACTTGATAATAATCATCTAATTCTACTTTTTCAATAACTGAGAAGGGGTTAGTTAAATTCATTTTAACAAAACCATTACAGTTGTTATCAATAAAGTTTGCCAATAAGGAATTATTAATAATAATATTTTCTTTAGAAACGTTAACAGAATCAAAATAATTTAATTGAGATAATTCTTTATTAATCAAGTTTGAGAAGATACTTTCATTTATTAACATTTCATTAAAAATATCAATTTTCCAGTTAGTCCAAGCTTGATCGATTTTATTAGAGGTATAATTATTTATTGGAACATTAAAATTATAATTATTAATATCTAAACTTAAACTGTTTAATGAAGAACAATCAATATTATTAGAAATACGTTTGTTTAAGAGAGTGCTGTAAAAAGTATTAATAAAATCTTTTTCTAATTCAAAGTCAGAAAGTAAATTGATGATTAAAGTGTAACTTTTATTCAATTGGTTATTAAGTTCAATCTCAGAAAAACTATCATTAAATAGGGATTTAGATAAATTATCAATTCTACTAAATTCCTGAGCAAAATAAAAAGAATAGTTATAAGCTGAAATCATTTCAGAATTTAAACCCACAATATTATTAAAAAGCTGATAATTATTATTTCTTAAATTAATAAGAGAAGACAAATCATTAGACAATTTAGATTCATTTTCTTTAATACCATTAAAATCTTCAATTAATTTTTTAATAACACCATCCCTGTTTACAGTACTGTCTTCCCAATATGAAATTTCATCCAATAGTTCATTATTAAACCGAATTAATAAATAATCTAGTCCAATTAAATCGCTTTTTAATTGATTAATTTCATCACTAAAGTAAGTAAAATTGCTTAGAGTGACATTAATTTCTTTTAAACTAACAAATAATTCACTAGATTCATTTGTTAGTATATCTAAGAAACTTTTTGTTAGTAAACTACTTTTAAGAGATTCTTCGTCAAAATTTCTCTTTAAAATTAATAAAGCAGAGTTGTGAACTTTTTTTTGATCAGTTAAACAAAAGATACTTTTAACATTGTTACAACTGATTTCTAAATTGTATAAATAAAATTTGTTAAAACCTTCTAAGGGGATTAAATCAAACTTAACTTCTTTACTTCCACTATCATTAAAGACTAAATTTCCTGAAGATAATATTTTTTTAGTAAATAAATCTTGAAGATAATAATCGCAATGGGTCTTACATTGAAACTCATTTTCAACGATAACCTCAAAATTACTCTTTAAATTATTCTCGTAAGTAATTATTTCATCTTTTACGGAAGGAACTAGTGAAACACTTAATTCTTCCCCAATAATAAAATTTATTTTCAATCCCAAGAATAAAGACCCGGCAATTAAGAACAATGAAATTATTGAGATGATTAAAATACTTCTAAAAATTCTCTTCTCAGTTTTCTTCTTAATCTTAATTTTCATTTTAATGAAGAAAGTAAAATCTTAATCCTTTCTTTTGGATTCTCTGCTTTAGTAACATAACTTCCAGAAACAAACAGATCTGCACCTGCTTTAACCGCTTTCTTAATCGTTTTCGGGTCCATCCCACCATCAACAATAATTTTTATTTTCGGATTAATTTTCTTGATCTGTTTAATCTTCTTTAAGGGAGCAGATAAAAACTTAGCTCCATAAAAACCTGGATGTACTGTTAATATTAAAACATAATCAACGTCTTTCAAAAAATCTTTAACTTCTTTTACTTTCGTCTCTGGTTTTAATGCCAATCCAACTTTTCTTTTTTTCTCTTTTATTTTTTTAATTAAAGCATTAAGATCATCAGCGACTTCTGGGTGAATGATTATTGTTTGAATATTTTTCTTTAAACAGAGATTAACCCATTTTTTAGTATCTTTAACCATTAAATGAATATTATAACTAAAATCTTTTTTTAACTTAAAATTAAAGCTCATCGCTTTATTCTTTGCAAATTTTCCATCAACAACGTCTAAATGTAACTCTTTAACAATTCCTTTAAGTTTTTTAAAATCTAAATCTAGTTCTTTCTGATTTTTAGCCATGATTGAAGGTAATATTTTTTGTTTCATCTTTCTATTCTTTTAATTTTATTCAATCTTCTAACATGCCTTTTCTCTCCAGAAAAACTAGTATCCAAGAAAGTTTTAATTATTTCTTTTGCTTTTGAAAAAGATAAACCCATCCCCTTAACTTGATCTTTCATTCCACCACCAGACAAACAGATTATATTGGCATCATTATGTTCCCGGCTTAATTTAGCTGTAAGAGAATTAAAAGCTGATACTGCCCTAATTCCTTTAACTTTATTAGCAGCGATACAAATCCCCTCAGAAGAACCGCAAATTAAAATCCCAAAACTTTTATTTTTTACAACAGCTTTACCAACTTTCTCTGCATAATCAGGATAATCGTCATTAATGTTATAAACTTTATTTCCTAAATCTTGGTAAGCAATATTTTCTTTCTTTAACCATTTCTTAACTTTTTCTTTCAATTTGAATCCAGCATGATCACTACCAAGATAAATTTTCTTTTCCATTTTCATTTTCTCCTTTTCAAAAATATTTACAAAATGCAAATAGTTATGAGTAATTTTATCAATAGTTTGAGATTTGTTTAACTTTTTACTTTGATAATCTAATAACGGCTGCTTGAAAACTGTTCTCCCAACCGCAAAACCAATCACAGCTTCAACTTTTGCACCCTCCTTTATCCAGTGTGCAGCTTTCTTTTCGTTCTCCCCTCTACCAAGAACAACAATTCTTGCTTGCGGATTAAATGAAGTAACTTGATCTGCAACTTTTTGCATTAATTCTTTTTTGTATAATCCTTCTAATTTCCAAATTTCTGGGTCAACTCCTGCTTGTTGCAGTTCAGAAATAGCTTTAACCATTAACTTTGCTCTAAGCTTGTGATCAAAATTTGTTTTGGTCTTATATTTTTTTAACTGTTTCTCTGTTGGGATTTCTAATACTTCTAAAAGGAAACCAACATTTACTTTTTTCAAATATTTAGTTAATTCAGCAAGTTTTTTTGCCTGCCGTTTATTCATAGCTTTATTTCCTGCAGGATTATAACGTAAAAGAACTTTAGCATAACTTGGTTTGAAATAACTTAATCTGTTCCGATAATCTTTTCGATCAAAGAAAAATTCTTTCTGCCCAGACTTTTCTAAAGTATAACAGGTAATGATCTTTTTTTTCTTTGCAGATAATAAAATCCCTTTACCATAAGTTTCGTCAACAAGAATCCCTGCATCTTCTTTACTTAATTTTGCTTTCTTAAAAGCAGAATAAATTATTTGTTTATAATCTTTGATTTTTTGAACATCCTTTTTAGTTAACGGATCCTGCACTCCAATAATCTTCTTAAAACTACCTCGATGATCAAACGGTAAAATGTAAAGTGGACTCGCCATTTTAAAAATCGTCAACCCCTTCAATAGTTTCTTCCTTCCTTCCCAAATAGACATAATCGAGAATAAACAAACTGCCAATAACAAATAATGGCGCAGCTGCAAAAATGTAAGTTAAATCAAAAAGTTTGCTCATTGAAAAAAGCAAATAGCCAGAACCTAAAATAATAAAAATACTACCACCAATAGGTTCGTTTTTCCAAGCAATCAAGGTGGTTAACAATAAACTTGTCCAGGTCATTATCCCAGCAACAAAATAATCTCCAGAACCGTAAATGATAAGTGCTACTAATCCAATAACTAAAACTATTGAAGCGATTATTTTTGGTGTCCAGGAAAATATTTTCAGATAATCAAATTTCATTTTTATCAACTTTAATTTTATATTTCTTAATTAATAATTTTGCTTCTTTCTCCGTTAATAACTTATTTTTAGTACCAAAATGTTGAATTACTGATGTAGAGTTTACCTGACCCAGTTTAAATGCTTCTGCAAAATCATACTTTTTAATAATTCCAGCTAAAAAACCGGCCGTGAAAGAATCTCCTGCCCCAGCAGTATGAACAATTTTCACATCTGGCGGAGTTAATGAATAAATAACATTTTCTGATAAAGCGTAACATTTCTTTGCTCCATTGGTAATGATTACTGTTTCTGGACCTAACTTTTTCAACTCTAAAAGTAACTTTTTGAATGAATTAGTCTTATTTTTTAGTAAAGATTGCGCTTCTTCTTTATTTAAAACTAAAATAGTTGTCGCTTCTAAAACTGATTTAAGATAATTTCTACCTTTCTTTGCTAAGTATAATGAAGGATTAAACAATAAATTTATTTTATTTTGCTTTGCATATTGAGCAATCTTTTTAGCAGTTTGAAATGATTGGCCCATTAAACTAGCCATATAAATCCATTTAGCTCTTAATTGTGATATTTTGAAATCGTTTAAAGATAAATTACTAGAAGCACCTTTATGAGCATAAATAATTCTATCCTTATCTTTATGTGGGCAAGAAATAACCACAGAAAAATCAGTATTATGTTTACTATGATGTAAACAAACATTTTTCAATTTATATTGTTGTAATTCTTTAATTATAAATTCGGCATCATGATCATTTCCCAACTTAGATAACAATTTTACTTTCAAGCCTAACTTTGATAATGCTGCTGCAGAATTTGTTGCACCACCACCAGAATGCTTTTCCGTTGCTTTAACTAAAACTTTATCACCTAACTTAACAGATTTTAAAGAGCAATCAGTTGTTAAGAAATTATCAACAGTAGCTGAACCAATACAAAGCACATCATATTTTTTTAACATCACTAACCCCTTTCAGTTACTATAAATACTATTAAAGAATATATTACTATTTAAAATAGTTGTGGTTAAAAAAAAAATAATTAGTCTAAACTTGCTTTCATTCCAATATTAGTAAGTGTATCACTAGCTAAAGCTTTATCAAAAGTATCTTGAGTAACTAAAACCCCAGTAACAATATTTGTAACCAAGTCTTGTGGGGAAGGATCATATTGACCGCAATCTTTAGCACCTAAACATTTCTCAACCATTGCTGGATTTAATCCACCACACCCACCACCACTACTGCCGCCATCACCAGCAGGCATTCCGGGAGATGTTGTCATCCCCACACTGGCAAAAGGGGCAACTTTGTCTGTAATCGTATTGCTTCCTCCACAACCACTACAACCACTAGCAGCCCCCGCATAACCAGATAAAGAACTCCAACAAGGTAAGTTTCCAGCACCATCTACTGGATCGAATTTAAATTGACCTCCATAAGAAACTATAGTATCTTTAATATCACCAGTATCTTTACGCCATTGAGCATCAGATTCAGCTTTATTTTTTTCTGTATCTGTACCTTTAGACACACCAGACTCAAGCCACTTCTCAGTCCCTGATTTTGGTTTATCTCTATTAAATGCTTCTCCTGCAGAGATATCAAAAGGTTCACCTTTAGGTGTAGAACTTTCTCCACTAGAATCTCCTACAGGCCCTTCTGCAGTATCTGCGCCAGTAATCATTGCCCCAGTAGGACTGCCAACTTCTCCGCCACCCATACCTAAACACATTAACCAGCTATATCCACCGCCGAATCCTGCAGCACCATTATCAAAATTTGGATCAACAGGGTCTCCTCCACCAATACCCCCTTCACCAAGCGTACTACCAACTACTCCTAATCCATTTCCAGAACCAGAACCAGATGGACCAAAACCGGTTTTAGAATTCATACAGCCCATAGAACCGCCAGCACCACCACTACTAGGGCCACCTTTTGGACCACTAAATCCAGTATCAGGTTTTTCTTCAAGGGCTTCATCATTTTCAATTTCTACTTCAAACAAAATATCGTTTTTTATTCCTTCCAAAACTTCACGCCAAGTAAACGGACTTAATGGTTTCAAAATCATTTCTTCATTATATTCATCAAGAGTATAACCTTTCCCGTTCACATTTCCATCTTGATCTGCTTCAGTCTCTCCTTTAAAAAAAGTCCCACCATTTTGTTTCAGTGCTTCATCAATAAGTTCATTTCGCAAATTTACTTCCACATCTTCTTGATTATATCCTAACAAATTGTAAATCTCATTGTAAACTTTAATGTAATTGTTTAAATTACTTTTAGAAACACTACCAGTTTCTTCTATTTCTTTACGTACAGAATTAGCAACTTTTGCGTATTTGTTGAAAATTCCTTTTTTCATTAATTCTGCATGAAAAAGATCTAGGTAAAGATATTGTGATCTTAATTTAAATTTTAGATGACTCACTGCGGTTGGTTGAAGAGTTATTACTTTAGAATCTAATCCATTAACAGCGTGAAAGAAAGCGTATAAAGACTCTTGATAAGGGGTAATTGCAGGTTTAAATTTAATATTCTTTTTAGATAGTTTTGATAAATCATAATTAATTGGCAATTTCAGAGGGTCAATACTTTTAGTTCTCATTGCTTTACGAATTGCTTCACCAGCAATTGCTTCTTCACTATCCTGAAAATTATTAATCAAAACTAAAGAACCGGCAAGAAGAATTAAAATAATTATAGAAAAAACATATTTATGTTTAAAAAAACTTTTAATTTTACTTCCTAATGAACTATTCTTCTGACCTCTTTTTTTAACCATTTCTTATTAAAAGAATATATTACTATTTAAAATAGTTGTGGTTAAAAAGAAAAAAGAAAAGAAAAAAACTATTTAGGTAACATAATAAACAGTTCTCCTCCAAAAGTACTCAAACCTAATTTATTCATACTAACCGCATCAATCGGATTATCACCAGAAATATGACTTTGAGTAATGTCTACTTGAATCATCGCTGGATCTCCTCCACCACCACCACAACCGGAACCAGTGCTCCCATAACCTTCATCACTCATTCCAGCAGGATTAATTCCATTATCATCACAATCATCTTCATCACTGCCACCACCACAATCACCTAATGTACCTCCAGGATTACCGCCAGCACCGCCACAACCACTGCCACTATCATCACCCATTTGTTGTGAGCTACTGCCGCCACTTCCTCCACTTGAGGAAGAGGATGAGGAAGAGGACGAAGTTTCTTGCCAAGTTCCTTCTTCACCTTCGTGTTCTTTTTCTTTTTGTTCTACTTCTCCCCAAGGGTCTGAACCACCAGAACTTGAACTACTTGAGCCAGTTCCAGCACCCGCACCAGAACTTGACGAACTTGAAGAAGATCCTGAACTCGAGCTACTTGAACCACTTGAACTACTGGAACTTGAACTGCTAGAGCTTGAACTACTCGAGCTGGAGCTGCTTGAACTACTACCAGTGTCCCAATCATCTTCTGCATCTTCCATCTCATCAAAAAGGTCATCTTCATCATCTTCCTGGCCAGCACTAGAACTAAAACCCACCATATTGGGATCTATATTACCACAAGGGCCACTTGAAGACCAAGAATTTTCTACTTGAGTAGATGCTCCTTTTAAGGGATCCATTGGATCAATAGATGTGCCAGTTAAACTTGCTTCTGATTGAGGACCGCCAGCACAATCTGAAAAAGCAGTACCACCGGAATTCCCCCCTGTTGCTGCTCCAGTTAAACTGTTACGTGAAGAACTTTTAGTTTCTTTTTCAACAATAATTGTTTCCCCACTTCTAAGCTTAGACAATTTTTTAAAAAAAGTAGGATTAATAGGTTTATCAAAAGTTTGACCAAATATTTCTTTTTTATATCTATCCTCAAAAACCATGTACCAAGCAGTGAAAGAAAGAGTGTCCGAAGAAGCCCCAGCATAAACTTTATTGACTAACTTTTTAATATTAGAATAACTGTTTTTTAATTCTGCTCGCTCATTACGATAATCTCTACGAGAATCTATTAAAAAAACATTGCTCCGAATCAAAGCGGCATTGAATTTATTAAAATCAATTTTTTCTTTACCGCTCATCTCATAAAATCGTTTGTACTCTTTATACAACTGAAAATAAGGTTCTGGAGATTTACTCCTAATACTTTTTCGATAAGCTTCGCCAGCAATTGCTTCCTCACTATCTTGTAAATTGTTAATCAAAAAAAATCCCCCAATAATGATAATTATTATAAATAGAATTTATTTTAAAAACTGCTAAGTCATTGT
>CAZXEM010000031.1:0-9378 GCA_964639875.1 uncultured Methanosarcinales archaeon
AAAATGAATATTCCCAAGCATCAAACAAGTCCAAATGTTGAACAACTTTGTTCATTAAACAAATACTTTTGTAATGAAATGGATGGGGGGCAATAATAAAGATTTCTGGATGATTCTCTTTAAACTTTTTCAAATCTGACAAAGATTTAATCTTCCCTGCCTGTCCATTAGTAATATTATAAACTAAGACATGTTTACCCTCAATCGTTAATTCTGCTCCAGAAATTAATAAGATCCCTTTCTTCTTTGCGTATTCTACTGCTTCTGAATCATTATAAACATAATTATGACAGGTTATCGCCAAAACATTAAAGTTAAGTTTTTCTGCTTGATCTATTAACTCATAAGCAGAATAAGATACAAAACTTTTATCTTCCGGATCAGCATTAGTATGAATATGTAGTTCGGCTTTTAACATTTTAACATCTTTTAAGATAAGGATTATTAAATGTTGTTAAAGAAGAGAAGTATTTAGTTGTTTTGCCAATGGAGCCACACGTGATTCATAATAAAATTGATAAATAAAATCCCGTAATCGTGGCGTGCAAACAAACTAAATATCTACTAAATAAAAAGTTATAAAAGATTATTTTAGATAAGCAACTTTTTCTGCTTTAAGGCCAGTAATTACTGTTGCTATTTCTTCTTTAGAAAGGTCATCATGACCGTCATCGTTAAGATCATTATCAATGATTAAAGTTGCGGGAATGGTACCAACTTTTTCCTCTACAGTATTTAATACTAATTCTAAACTCTTATAGTAAGACATCTCTGAAGAAGCGTAAATTGGATTTTTTCCTTGCACCTTTAAGATGTACCCCCATAAATGTTGTCCGTTAGAATAAGTATCTTTTATGAAACCCAACTGTAAATATTCTTCAGAATCAAAAGCATCATTTAATTCTATGTTTTGGTAAGGTTCACTAATAATGGGCTTGTCAACTAAATCTATTTTTTTATTTTCTTTGTTCATTTCTCCACAACCCAGGGTGGTTCCCACCAATAATGACAATATTATTTGTTTTAATTTCATTGTTTTTAACAGTTTAAGTTCATTAAATATAAATATTGTGATACTAGAGAATTCAAGTTTATAATTTTTTATATTCTTTCTGCATTAATAAAGCATCTCTCTCAATGTTCGGACTTTCAGAGATCACAATACCTTTACAATCAAACTCTTTCAAAGCTTTCAATACGGCCAGATAATTAAATTTAGAATCTTTTAAAGTTAAATGATGTCTCTCTCCTTTGTCTCCATGATGTATTCCAGACATGTGAATGTGCATATTATCTAACGCTTTTCTTCCCAAACCGGTTTCAACCAATTTTAAAATTTCTTTAAATTGTTTAAAAGAATTTATTTTTCCAATTGACCTGGCAAAAATGTGTGAGAAATCTATACAAGGAAGAACTTGCTCAACCTCTTTGGAAAGGCGAACAATTTCTTCAATCGTTCCCCACTGTGTAGCTTTACCGGTAGTTTCCGGCCTGATAATGATGGGGATTTTTTCTTTCTTTAAAATTTTAACAACTTCAATGATTCCCTCTTTAATTGTCTGATAAACTTTTTCTGGATCTTCTTTCATATAAAATCCAGCATGAAAAGTTAAAGACTTTGCACCACAAAGGTTTGCAATTCTGGCAGCGTTCAAAATTCGTTGTTTACTAGCAACAATTTTTTCCGGTTCTTGAGAATTTAAATTAATATAATATTGTCCGTGACAAGTTAATTGTATATTATGCTTCTTAGCAATTTCTTTAACTAACGGAGCTTTTTCTTCACGAATGTTTACAGACCTAACAAATTCTAATTCCATACAATCAAGTCCCAGTTTTCTAACTTGCTCAATCCCAGTCAGAGTTGTTGGTTTAATTGTTGATAAAGGAATTCCTGCTGTGCCGAAAAGTAATTTATCCATAAAATAATAAAAATCAACTGGTTATAAAAAGTTATTGTTGCTTAATTAGTTAAATAACGAAAAATAATAATATAAGAAATATTTATATAACTACAAGTAATTATTTATAGGTAAGATGCAAAAAAAGGGGCAAATAACTATCATTATTATTATTGGAATCATTATTCTAGCAGCAGTTTCAACAATGATTTTTTTTAAGAACCAATCATTTAAAGAAGGAATAATTGCTAGTAAAGAAGAAATTACTCAAACAGATTTTAATGTTGCAGGGATTAAATCTTATGTAGAATCCTGTATAACCAAAACAACTAATGAAGCAATTTTAGAAAATGGTCGTAGTGGCGGATATTTTTATCTTCCCAATGAATCAACTAAAGATCTTTTCGAAAATGTACCTTACTATTCTACTGCTACTGAAGATTTATTTCCTACTAACGAAATTATTGCTAATGAACTTAGTTATTACTTAGATACAATGTTAGACTTATGTTTAGAAAATTTTGCACCGTACGTTAAACAAGGGTTTAATGTTACGATGAACGAACCCAGTTCAAAAATCAAACTTACCATGACGAAGATTAGGGTTAATACCAATTTACCGTTAACAATAAAAAAAGGAACTGGGAAAAAAGAATTGGCAGAATTTTCTGTTGAAATTCCTGCAAAAAGTTTAGTTAACGATTTGATTGTCGCTAAAGAAATTGTTAAAGGTCAAGAAGCGGGAGAAATTTGTGTAACCTGCTTTTCCGCATTAGCTTTAAAAAACAATTTAGAAATACAAGTATTGCCTCTTGATAATAACACTTACTTTTTTGAAATGGTAGATAACGACTATTTTGTTAACCGTGAAAATTATAAGTTAAACTTTGCTGTCCAATACAATGAAAAAATAATTAAAGATTAATTTTTAAGCAGTAAATAAAGCATTATAATATGCTTATACTTTATTTACAACAATGAAACAAATTAAAATATTTTTAATAATTGTACTTTTGTTGAGTGTATTTAGTGTTGCTAACCCTCCTCCTCCACAACAACCTACTTTTGACTATGTTAATGGAGATTATTCACAAATTACTGATTGGAGCCAAGTTGATTGGTCAAAAATCCCGCCACACAGAATTTCTGAAGTTCCGGCTGAAAAAATAAGTTATCAAGATCTTAACTCCAATCAACGGATGGTAATGAACGTTGAACAGATAAAATATAATATTGAAAAAATAGATAATTTGTTAACGGATGTTGATCAACAGAATATGAAAGATGCAATTTTTCTTGATACAGGAGTAACCCTAGCAAACATTGATACTAATGCTAAAAATTTAAAAATGGAGGGAGGAATTTTAAAATCTGATAATGGTAATTTTGAGTTTACTCCAGATAAAGAAGACTGGGAAATTGAAGTTGACCAGGACGGAGTAATAAAAGTAATCAACCCGCAAGAGATTAAAGAATCTTGGATATCTAGCAATGATCAGTTTACAATCACGGAACCGATAAACTTTGTTTTAAATGACGGAAATTTAATCACTGTCCAAGATTTAAGTTTTGACCAGGGACAAGCTTTTGTCAAAGAAGGAAAAGAAGCATTAGTAGGAGATTATTTAATCCCTGCCGGAGATAACTTTGTTGAAGTTTATTTTGATGCTAAAAATGTTCCTCAAGAAGGAAATTTTATTTTTTTATCTGATGATAACATTATTGTGAATTCAGATAGTGATGGAGAAGTTAATCTTAAACCCTTACCGGGAAATAAGCTGCTTAACATGGTGAAAAGAGATTATTCTACTAATCCGCCAACATTAATAGCGGATGATCGTGATGAACTTGATATAAAAGTTTCTAACGGCGCAGGAATGGAAGTTATTTCTCGTGCTGATGATGATAAAACCCCGTTAGTTCAACCTCTTGATGATCAGGGAGAAATTTTAATGGAAAACGGCCGGATGAAAATCCGTTATCAAGACGGCCAGATTAAAGTCACTCCACCAAAACCGTTTGAAGGTAAAACTGGCCCGATAGATATGCGTAACAGTATAGCTTTTGAATTAATTATTGAGAATAATAAAAAATTAATTACTAGCTCTTCAAATAGATTTATTCAATTTGATAATAATCAAAAAGTTTTCAGTAACAATATGGATTTAGAAGTTTCTAATTTGATTGAACCTAACATGATGAAAACTGTTGAAGATTTAAGATATAAATATCCAAAAGTTAAGTTTACGTTTGATGGAAATTCTAAAAGTTATTATACAGAAGTCACAGCAAATATGGCACAACTAACAAGTCAATGGTTAAGAGATAAACCGGGGGTTGATAAATATATTGGGATAGAATTTATTATGCCACAAGGAATGACTTCCGCAGGAAGGGAGGGGAAAATTTCCCTCTCTGAAAGAGATATGAATGCAGATTATTATTTAAAAAATCCCAATAGAGAAACTGATTCCCCATTAGATACTGTAGATCATGAATTTGTTCATGTTATAGATTATTTAATAGAATCAAAAGACAATATCATATTTAGTGACGAGTTCAGGAAAGGTTTTAATCAAGAAGAATTTAAAAGATGGTTAAAAGAAAATAAAGATATTGACATGGATAAAATTCCAGAACGTACTTTTGAGGAGGATGTATCATTTGGTAATCAGTTAAGTGATTACCAACAAGAATATGAGGAGCAAAAAATAAATAAATTTAAAGAAGAATTAGGGATGATAGACACAATAGAATTAAATCTTGGTTTAGAACTTTCACAAAAATTCTTAACCTCTCAAAAATTCAAGGATTTTGTTAAAGATGTTAATCAATTACGATTAGATGAAGGGATTGAAAAAAATATTCTCAAAAATTTTAATGATATTGAAAATCCAGATCTTTCTCAAAAAGGAAAAGTTTACAATAGTATGGGGATTCATAATATGCATTCTTACTTAGACATACAATTAAAAGATAAATCTAACAGCCCAGAACTTAAAAAAAAATTTCAACAATTTAAAGATAGATACGAAAAAATTATTTTTGATGAAACTGGTTTATATTCATATTCATTTTATCCTGCAAAAGGGGCTGCTCTATCATTAAATGAACTCCCAACAACTTACGGCGAACTTCCACCAGAGAAAGCAAGAAAACATCCTAAATTAGCACAATTAGAGTATGATAAAATTATGAATCTAGAAGATCCACCACAATGGTTGAAAGAGAAAGCTGAAAAACGGTACTACGCAATCATGGGCGGTAAAGATAGCACTTATTGTCAAACTAATGGTTGTGGTCCATGCAAGTTGTACAAACTAACGTGTAAAGCTTCTTAACAATATAAAAAAACTCCGTCCTTTTTCAAGACACGTTTAATTTCCGGCATTAACGTTTGTTTAAATTTATCAATAGCAGAAAAACCGCTTTTCTCAACAACTGCTACAGAATCGAACAATGAAGAAGCGTGTACCAAATCAACAGAATTACTTTCAATCATTGCTAAAGAATTAGAAGAAAACAAATCAACAACATGGTTAACAAAACTTTCTTTGCTTAAAGAATCGTCCACATCTACCCCAATAACTTTTACCTCTAACAGATGTAACGTCCTACATAACCAAGGCTCATAATTCCCGTAATCATTGTCGCGACAATTTTTTGCCCCGCAACCTAAATCTAAAATAACTTTACCATTAAGATTCCCGTTAAGATTTTCTAAAATGAAAGGTAACTGCCGAGATATTACAGTAACAACTTTTTGATAATATTCTTTTTCACTTTTAACAGAATAATTTTCAATCAACTTTTTTTTAATTCCGGTTTCATGATTACTAGCAAGAAGGTGATAATTAGGATCAGCGTTATTATTAAGATAATTTATAACTTTCATTGTTTAAAGAATATCTTCAATTTATTTTTCAAAAGATGTACAAAATAAAATTGTAAATCATGGTTTCCTTTATTCCAGTTAGTAAACCAATGACATTCACCCTGGTTATGAATATCCCTCTTCTGTCTTATTTCTTGAGGGCAACGAGGACATTTATATTTTAAATGCAGTTTAGCGTTGATGAATTTTATGGGGATGAGGATTTTAAAGTTCATTTCAAGTTTTACAAATGATCTAACTGTTTTAAATATTTTCTTAATTTTTTATAACCACTGCTTCTATCGAGAATACAAATCACTTTTACTTCCGGTTTGTCAACTAAGTAAATCACTCTTTTTTCTTTTCTATTATCCTCAAAACGAATACGAAAAAGAAATAAGTTATATCCATGAATTCTCTTGTTACGAAAAGGATTGATTTTCAGAAGTTTTATTTTTTCCTCAACTAATTTGGCTGCTTCATCATTTAATTCTTCAATCTGTTGGAGAAAAAACTGAGATGGCTTAAGAACATATTTAACATCCATTTTATCTTTTTAATTTCTGAAAAAGTTCCTCTTCTGTTCCCCAAAGGCCTTTCTCTTCTGTTGCTTTTGCTAGTCTCTTAACAAGCATCAATTCTTCTTTTGTAATCAATTGTTCACCAAACAGTTTTTCACGAAGAGTTTCTTTCATTAATTCTTGGACATTACTAAAACCATGTTTTTCAGCATACTTTTTAGCATTTCCCAATAATGTTTCGGGAAGTCTTAAATTTATTTGTGTATTCATTGTAATACCAATAGATACCAATTAGTATTTAAATGTTTTGGTGGATTTTGAAAGAGTTCATACCATTCCTTCAATTTCTTTACTGGTAGTAGCCTGTTCAGCTTTCTTATCATCCCTGAATTTTAAAAATCTTGGGAAACGTAACGCTAAACCAGAAGCACAGGTGTGGAACGGACTTTTAGTAATTTCTGCACCAAAAACTTCCACAACAATCGCAGGAGAAAACCAAACATCTGCGTCCATTTCTTTCTTAAAAACTAATCTGGCAGGTGGTTTCTTTAACTCATACTTTTTCAATTTTTTCGGTAACTCTGCCAAAACCTCATCAGTTAATCCCGTTCCTAATTTGCACAAAGTTTCAAACTGGTCCTCTTTATCATTATAAACTGCACAAAGTAAAGCACCGTAAACTCCGCTTCTTTTGCCGCGACCATAAAAAGCACCAACAACAACTAAATCGAAAGTGTCAATCATTTCTTGGACGTACTCTTTTTTCCATTTTATCCAGTTCCAGCCGCGAACTCCGGCCTGATAAACAGAATCTTCTGCTCGAGATTTAATGAAAATACCTTCAAAACCAGAATTTAACATCTTTTTGAAAAAACTATCAATCTCATTAACATCGTCAGTAATTATTCTTTCAGTTGCTTTAACTTCTTTATTATCATGAAGAATACTTTCAATCTTTTCACTTCTTTTATAATAAGGTTCGTTAAGGTAAGGTTTCCCATTTAGATATAATAATTCAAAAACTTTAAAATTAATTGGAATTTTTTTCACATACTCTTCTACATCATGTTTCCTTCTACGTTGCATTAAAACCTGAAATGGTTGCGGATGACCCTCATCATCGACAGCTAGAACCTCGCCTTCAACAATAAATTCTTTTTCTGGAATTGCTTTTAATAAATATTCAACAAGGTCTGGAAACTGATCAGTAATGTTATCAAGTCTTCTTGAAAATAGATGAATTTTTCCATCTTTATCTTTATGTGCTTGAATTCTTTCCCCATCATATTTAGCTTCAACAGTAACTTTGCCAGGAATTTTTTCTTGCGCTTCTTCTAAAGATTTTACTCTCTGTCCAAGCATCATTCTGATTGGAATTCCAACATGAATTTCAATCTTTTCAATCGCTTTCAAACCTTTCTTGGCAAGAGTTTCAGCAATAATGCCCACGTCTGGACAAATGTTGTAAGCGTTTTCTAATATTTTCTTGTTTTGTTTATCGCCAGTAAAAGCCATCGCTAAAGCGTCAAGTACAGCCATCTCTGCCACACCCATTCTTAATGTTCCGAGAGCAACCCGAACTAAATATTTTGCACTTTTACCGTTACATTTCTGTAACATCGCTGCTAAAGTATTAATTTTCAAATCCTGACTTTTCGCTCCAGAAGTTTCAGCAATTTTGTGTAATCCTTGGAACGCTTCATCTAAAGTTAATTTTCCTACTGGCACTAAAGTCATTGGTTTAGTTTTCATAATTTGTTCTGCAACTAATCCCGCATCACCACTTTCTTTCAAAATCTTTCTTACTCTACCTGATTCTGCCCCGCCAGCGATAGAAATAGATTTCAGAACCATTTTTTCTGCCAAATTTAAAACAACAGATTGATAATCAGAAGCAATTTGGCCAAGAGTTAAATATGAAATAATTTTAATATCATCTTTAGAAACTTCTTTAAAAAAATTAGCCAGAATTTCTCTGATTTTATTACCTGAAGCAGTATTTTCTAACTCTTCATAGATGTTGGCCAGCTTGTCAAAGTCCATAGAAATATCCAGGAATTAATCTTATATAAAGTTTATCATCCTAAAAAAAGGTCTAACTATTACAATGCTTCTAAAAAATTTTCCAACTGTTTCAAAGAAGTAATCCTCTTTTCATAAGTAACATATTTCTTTTTACGGTCAATGACAATACCGTGAATACCTAACTTTTCTGGTGCCAAAGCATCATCTTCTAAAGTATCGCCAACCATTACCATTTCGTCAGGTTTAACTTTTAACTTTTTTAAAGCAACTTTGTACATTAAAGGGTTAGGTTTTACTGCCCCAACTTTATAAGAAACAATTATCAAGTCAAAAATATTATCAAAATGGTAATTTTGGGCCATTGATTGATGACTTTGTTTAAACGTGTTCGTAATCATACACAATTTATACTTCTTTTTCAATTCATCCAAAACGGACATTGTTTCAGGGAAAGGTAACCCTAATAAGCAAGCTTCTTCAAGTAAAAATTTCAATTCGGCCAACAATTTCTTGTTCGGAATAATTTTCATCTCTTTAAGAATGTTAATAGTAGCGATTTCTAAATTAGCGTTCTCTTTAACCATTAGATTTTTTTCTACAACTTTTAACGCTGAATAAAAATCGTGTTTTCCTTGAACTTTCTGGATAAACTGTTTCACGGGAGAAATTTTACTTCTGTTAAAAAATAAAGTATCCCAACAATCAAAACAAACAACTTTAATCATAATTGTTAAAAAATAATTAAGTTAATAAAACTTTTGAATTAATTAACCAGAAACAACTAAAATCCGAACAATGATTTTCTTAACCCAAAAATGTCTAGAGCTACTATCCCAATAAAGACCATCCCCATCCAAACGTAACGGTCCCAATTTAAGATTTTCTTCCCGTCAAAGTTACCAAAAGGAATTAAGTTAAAAAGTCCTAACCAAAAGTTAATTTGAAACCCAATCATAAAAGCAAAACTTAATTGTGGATATTGTGGAAAAACAAAAGTTAACCCTAAAAAGAATAAACCAAATACAAAGTTTGTTAGTGGCCCAGCTAAACTGATAAT
>CAZXEM010000031.1:9478-12301 GCA_964639875.1 uncultured Methanosarcinales archaeon
GAAAATGCTAAAGCAAAAGCTAAACTTAACGCTAACCATGATTTGGTAATGTCAACTAATTCTTTTTTAGAAGTCTTAATCTTTCCGATCTTTATTGTTTGGTGCATCTTCTTTATTTTCTACTATGTCTTCTTGATCTTTTTCTTGATTTTCTGTATTCTCTTCTTCTTCACCAGAAGCATCAATGTTTGGTTTCTCGGTCATGGTAATTATTTTGTCAAGTTCTTCTTCAGACTCCAAAATGTTGCTCATATTTTCTTTAATTACAGCTTTAAGTCTTTGTGCTTCTTCCTCAACTTTAATTAATAAAGTTAAATCAGCAAAATTTTCTTCTGCACATTCTTGACAGTAAAAATCAGAACTATCTTTTATCTTGTAAATAGCCCCCTCATCACAGATCATACATTTCTTAACCATCTTTCTAACAAAAAGAAGAACCTATTTAAAAAAGTTTCTTTACTTTAAGATTTACTTTAGCAATAACTGTTTAATTTCTTCAATCTCATGAACAGTTACAGCACAACCATTAAACTTTGATGCCCAAAGAACAGAATCAACCACTAACTCTTTTCCATTTTTTTGTGGTGGAACATAACTGTTTAACAATCCTAACTTGTACGCTACAGCTATTAATTCTATCGAACGAACAATTTTTAAATTTTTAAACTGATTACTGAACTTGTTCATATTTACAGAATCAACCTGGATATCTTTCTTGAAACGAATTTTTAACAACTTTTTCATTTCTTTATTATTTTCAATGAATAACCTTAATGTTCGTTCGTCCATAACAACCGCATCAGCACCAGTTTTTAGTGCAGAAGCCACAATTTCTAATTCACCAGTTTGAATGATGTCCATATCTTTTTTACCAATCTTAAAAGAAGTGTTAGCTAATTTGTCAAGTTCAGCAACTCCCGCGTCTGGAACATCTTTGTAAACTTCCAAAACACCGTCCCGAAGTAATTTCATAACTTGTAAAGCTTCAAATTCGAACCGTTTAATTCCTAGCGGCCGATTAACCAACTCAATTTTAACTGCCGGAGTAATATAAAATTTCCCCCCGTAATGTTCTTTAAGTTTTGGTAAGATCCAAACTAACCGAGATAAAACTAGAGTAATTATTGGTCCTGCATCGAAAAATAGTATTTTAGTCATTTTATATTAAAAATATTTAAAGCGTCAATTAACCGCTTTTTTGCCGGTACTTTGTCGAAACCATCATCAAAAGTAACGGTTTTACCGGCATATTGTTGTAGATCCCAATTTGATAAACCCATTAATCCTGCAGCTTGCCCTATTGAAAGACCTTTACCTAACAATATTGCCCCCTTCTTAATTTTTGCTGCATGCATCACGTCCTGAAAGTGTAGTTTAACTTTAGCATTACACCCACGTACAATTTTATACATATGTTTAACACTTTTATTATACCTGCCAAAATTAAGAGCAGAAAGATGTTTGTGTGCATCTTGCAAGTTTGATACCATCGCATCATAATCTTCAGGGGAAATACAATCAAGCACTTTATAAATTGAATAAATCAAAACGGTTACTGAAATTAAATCTAAATCTTTATGTAAAGCTACATCTTCAACAGCATGGTTACTTAAAATTCTTAATTCTTCTTTATCTTTCAATTCTTTTTTACCTAAAATGTCAATAGTACGCTGTAAATCGAACAGAATTTCTTTCTTAACCTCATTTTTCATATTTAATTATTAAAATTTTAAAGTTTATAAACATTTATGATGTTTTATAGGATTACAAATCTTCATTTGTTTATCCAACCTCAACCCAGAACATTTATATTATCTAAAATTTTACTTCTAATATGTCCTTAGCAGTAACCCATATCATTCTTACTATCATCTTACTAGACGTATTTCGCCACTATGTTTTTGGTAAAAAATTATTTCCTCGTTATTTATTAGTAATCGGAGGAATTGCTGGTTTGTTTCCAGACATCGATATACTCTTTACTTGGATTTACAATTTTATTTATGGAACTACAGCTTCTTTACATGGCACATTTACTCATTCGTTATTATTCCCTTTAATTTTCTTAGTAATTGGAATAATTTTACATTATAAAAAAGAAACAAAGTGGACAAAGATCTTTTATGTCATTGCTGCTGGTTTGTTTTTCCATTTATTTTTAGACTGCTTATTTTTTGATTATGGCATTATAAAAAGTTTCTTTTGGCCTTTCTCAGAAATTAATTTCTGCCCTCGATGGGGAATTAACAAATATGGTGCCAGTATTGACGCAATTATTTTAGTAGTTTGGTTAATTCATGAAGAAATTCATAAAAAAATTAAAGATTATATTTGATAAGATATTTTTATATTAACTTCACTACTTTAAACTTGTTTTAGCCAAATATTCTTCAAACTGCTTTTGTTCTTCTAGAGTTATTTCTTTACCATTACCCCAAACTCCGCATTCATGTTCCCAAGAACCATTTATGTATAGTGTTTTTCCTTCCGCATCTTTACGAAGAACATAATCTAAACTATTCTTCGAACCTTTATCAGTATCATCAACATAAAGGGTTTTGCTTCCATCTTCATGGGTAACTAAAACTTCTCTCCAAAATTCTGGACCACAATCGCCAGGGTACATATTTACACTCTTCCGAACAACTTCTTCCTTACCCAGATGACCTTTGTATTCAACACATCCACTAGCACTAACGCTAGCAAGTAAACCAGCAATGATCCCACATAAAGTTTTAAATTTCATTTTTAATTATATTGTTATCAAATGATTGATTCTTTTTAAACTTTTTGTTACTTTCAAGTAGAAATAATGGGGCCGCG
>CAZXEM010000032.1:0-11811 GCA_964639875.1 uncultured Methanosarcinales archaeon
AAAGAAGCTATTCAACGAGCTAAAGAAAATAAGATTGCTCGAAAAAGAAGGGAAAAAGAACTTAAGAAGAAATATCGAGAAGAAAAAAGAATTAGAAAACAAGAAGAAAAAATACAGAAAATTATTGTTAAAGAAAAAATTAAACTTTTTGAAAAAAGGAAAAAGGAAGAAGAGAAAGTTAAAGATCAAGTTGACGAAATGAAAACAGTTTTAGCTGAAAAGAAATTCGCTTTGAATGAAGAAGAAAGACGTACACACGAAAAGTTAGCAGAAATAAAAAGACAACAAAGAAAAAAACAGAAAAAAGAAGAACGGAAATTACACTTATTAAATGAAAAAAAAGCCATCATAAGAGAGGCTGAACGAGAGAAAGAAAGAACAATTAAGAAAAAATTAAAATTGTTTGAAAAGAAAGTGAAACACTAACTTATTCTATTCTCCTTCGAAATCAACCAATTTAAATATTTTATAATTAGTAAGTTTTTCAGCGCCTTTTAAATCTGGCAAATCAATTACAAAAGCGGTTTCAAAAACCTTTCCACCAACTTTTTCTACTAATTGACAAGCAGCAGCCATTGTTCCACCGGTTGCAAGTAAATCGTCAATTAACAAAACATTATCTTCTGCAGAAATTGAGCTAGTATGCATTTCAATTTTATCCGTTCATATTCTAAAGCATATTCCTGAGCAACAACTTCTCCTGGCAGTTTACCTTTCTTCCGAATTAAAACAAAAGGCAACCCTAAATCTTTGGCTAATGCAGCACCAAAAATAAATCCTCTTGCTTCAATTCCAGCAATTTTTGTAATTCCACAATTCGCATATTTTTTTTTAAACTTTTCAATACAATAAGAAAATGCTTTCGGATTCTCAATAAGTGTTGTTATATCACGGAACATAATTCCTTCTTTTGGCCAGTTTGGAATTGTTCTTATTGTAGATTTTAAATCAAAAGTTTCTTCTTCATTTTCTTCTTCAACTTCCTCGCAATTTTGATGACAACAACAAGAGGTATTACAAGAATTAATCTTTTGGACAACATTAGTTAACAAATTAGTAACTTTATCTACATTTTCTTCAAACACTTTCAAAACTTCTTCCCAAGTTACGGGAGGAACATCGTCAAACAGACAATCATAATCAGTAGCCATGGCAACAGCGGCATAAGGGAGACCAATTTCATTAGCAAGGACACATTCCGGGGCAATGGACATGTTAATTACGTCTGCTCCCCAGGAAGCGAACATCTTTGATTCTGCTTTTGTACTAAAACGTGGCCCTTCGATCGTAACCACGGTTCCTTGAGGATGGCATTTCAAATTTAATTCTTTTGCAGTTCCATACAAAACATTTCTTAACTCTTTATGAAACGGTTCGGCCATTGGCGTATGTGAAATTTTTCCTGGTTCAAATCTGTCATAGAAACTTAACTTTCTTAATCTTGTAAAATCAATAAACTGATCGAGAACAACAAAATCTCCTCGGCCAATTTCTTTTTTTAATGAACCACAAGCAGTAGTAGCGATAATGTGAGTACATCCAATATCTTTTAATGCTTGAATATTAGCTTGATTATTTACTTGTGTTGGGGGGATAGTATGTTCTCTTCCATGTCGAGCAAGTAGAACAACATCCACTCCAGAAATTTTTCCAATTTTTAATGGCGAACTAGGTTTACCAAAATTAGTGTTAACATCAAGGTCTTGAGCTTCTTGTAAAATGTTTGGATTGTCTAATCCCGAGCCGCCAATAATTCCAATTTTAGTCATTTGTTATTTCCTCCTTTATTGCTTCAATATCTAATATATTAATTTTAACACCAATATGTTCGACAACTCTCGCTGCCAATAAAGAACCTAATTTCCCTGACTTTTTAGTGTCCCAATCTTGACAATAACCATAAAGAAATCCCGCTGCATAAGAATCTCCTGCACCAGTGGTGTCAATTGCGTTGGCACTATAACCAGGGATTTTAGTTGTTTGATTATTTTGATAAATTAATGAACCTTCTTTACCTAATTTAACAACAGCAATATCAACCATTTTAGAAACATCTCTAAGTGCGTCTTCTTTAGTTAATCCAGTAAATGCTTCAGCTTCTTCTTCGTTTAAAAAAATTATATCAACATAATCAGCAACAATTTCTTTGAAAAAATCTTTGTTTCTTTGAATTACTCCGGGATCCGATAAATCAATGGAAACTTTAGTGTGATATTTTTTTGCTAATTCTAATGCGTGCAATACTGCTTCTTTAGCAGGATTTTCAAATTGGTACCCTTCAAGATGTAAAACTTTACTGTTCATAATATCTTCTTCAAGAACATCATCTTTTGAAAAATGGTTATTTGCAGCAATGTCTCCAAGGAAAGTTCTTTCTGCATCAGGAGTTATGAATGAAACTACGTAACCTGTCGTTGGACCATGTTTACTCATTCGTGAAGTAATTCCGTGTGCTTCCAATTCTTGGACATAAGCATCACCATAAATATCCTCTCCAATTTTACTGCAGAATAAAGTGTTTCCTCCGAGACAGGCTATACCTTTCATTGTGTTAGCTACCGAACCTCCAGAAGCCATTTTTATCTTTGGATCTTGATGAATGTTTTCTTTAACATTTCTAGCATTATCATTATGGGTTGTAGAATGAAATTGCCCTTTATTCAACCCCAACTCGGTAAGTTTAGAATCTTCAACTTCTAATAAGAAATCCATCATTGCATTACCAATTCCAATTACATCGTTTGTTTTATTCATTTTATATGATTAAATACCTCTTTTTTTCTTTCTTTCATAATTATCTTTGCATCAGGATTTTTGTAACCTAAACAAACAGCATAATAAGGTTCATAATTTTCTGGAATTTTTAACTTGGCAACTTCTTCTTTAATAGAAAAAAAATGGCTGACTAAACCCACCCAACAGGAACCAATGTTTAAACTTTCAGCAGCTAAAAGCATGTTTTGGATTGCAGCTGAACAGTCAGTTAATGGAGAATAAGCATCTTTTCTTCCCGAAACAATAATCACTGTTGGTGCGTTATAGAAAAGATTGAACTTTAAATCTTTACCTCTTTCGGAAATCCATCCCTCTTTTGATTGAGACATTAGTTCTTTTGTTTTAGCACCCATTTGTTTAATTAATTCTGGATTTTGAATTACTGTAAAATGCCAAGGTTGATGATTTCTACCCGTTGGTGCATAAACGGCAGTATCAAGAATTTCTTTTAATTCCTCTTCTTTAATCTGTTGAGGTAAATAACTTCGAATGCTCCTTCTGTTTTTGATAGTTTCTATTGTTGATTTCATTCAATACCTATAATGTTCTGATTTATACGGACCTTCTTTTGAAACATCTAAATATTTAGATTGTTCATCGGTCATCACATCAAGTTCTACGCCAATTTTCTTCAAATGTAATCGAGCAACTTCTTCATCTAGTTCTTTTGGTAAAACTGTAACACCAATCGGATGTTCTTTTGTCCATAGTTCAATCTGAGCAAGAACTTGGTTAGTAAAACTATTACTCATTACAAAACTAGGATGGCCAGTCGCACAACCTAAATTGATAAGTCTGCCTTCAGCAAGAATGTAAATCTCTTTTCCGTTCAAAGCATATTTATCATATTGCGGTTTAATATTTTCTTTAACTGCTCCCGATTTATTGTCCAACCAATCCATATCAATTTCGTTATCAAAGTGGCCAATGTTACAAACAATAGCTTGGTCTTTCATCATCTGGAAATGTCTGTCTACGATAACATGATAATTTCCTGTAGTTGTAACAAAAAGGTCTCCTTCTTTTGCAGCGTTATCCATTTTTTTAACTTCATAACCTTCCATTGCTGCTTGTAAAGCATTAATTGGATCAATTTCCGTAACAATAACTCGGCAACCATAACCTTTCAAAGATTGACAACAACCTTTACCAACATCTCCATAACCAGCCACAACGGCAACTTTTCCAGCTAACATAACATCTGTTGCTCTTTTAATTCCGTCTACCAAAGATTCTCGACATCCGTAAAGATTATCAAACTTACTTTTTGTTACAGAATCATTAACGTTAATTGCCGGGAATAAAAGTTTGTTCTCTTTAGCCATTTGGTAAAGTCGATGTACCCCTGTAGTTGTTTCTTCCGAAACTCCTTTAACTTCTCTAGTAACGTTAGTCCAACGTTGATTATTCTCTTGGTAAGTTTCTTTTAATGAAATCATAAGTTCCTTGAAATCTTCTCCTTCGCCAGAAAAATCTTGTTCAAAAATACTTTGATCTTTTTCGATTTCTACTCCTTTATGGATCATCATTGTAGCGTCGCCACCATCATCAACAATTATTGTTGGTCCCTTTCCAGAAAAATCAAGAGCTTGTTTTGTACACCACCAGTATTCCTTAAGGGATTCTCCTTTCCAAGCAAAAACAGGGGTTCCTGTTGCTGCGATTGCAGCTGCAGCATGATCTTGTGTAGAAAAAATATTACAAGAAGCCCATCTTACTTCTGCTCCTAAATCTTTTAATGTTTCAATTAAAACAGCAGTTTGGATAGTCATATGTAAAGAACCCATAATTCGAGAACCAGCTAAGGGTTTAGTTTCTTTGTATTTTTCACGTACTGCCATCAAGCCAGGCATTTCTTTTTCAGCAATCTTAATTTCTTTCCTGCCCCATTCTGCAAGAGAGATGTCTTTTATTTTATAATCTTCTGAACCTTGTGAAGAAGACTCTAAGAATGTTTCATTTTTAATGTCATTATTTTCATTTTCCATTTTATTAATCACCTACATTTTTTGGATTAATATTAAAGTAGTCATTTAATAAGTTTGTGTAATAGTAAATAATTTTTAACAATGGCAAATTTATTAAAGAAAGCAACTTTTTAAAACTTGGCTGGACCTGTGGCCTAGACTGGATAGGGCGACTGCCTCCTACAAAAAAGTAGAGCTTTTTTTTAAACTCAACTTTGGCGAGAGCAGTAGGTCGGGGGTTCAAATTCCGTTAGGGAGTTACAAATCCCTCGGATTTGAAAATCCTCCCAGGTCCGCTTTTTTTTCTTATTTTCTTCAACCTATAAGTTAGACTTACATAATATTTAAAAGTTAATTTGTATTAATAAGTTTAAAATGAGATACCTAATTACATTATTGATTATTTTGACAGTTTTGGTTAGTGGTTGTATATTGCAAGACCAATTTGTTGAAACTGCTGATTCCTGTTCATCTTTAGAAGGTTCTGCTAAAGATGATTGTTATTTGGAAGCAAAAAAATGTAGTAAAATTACTAATCAATTAACCCGTGATAATTGTGTTGTCGAGTTAGCAAAAATTAAAGAAGACATTAAAGTCTGTGATTTGATCACTACTGATAACATTAAATCACATTGTTACCAAGAAATTGCAGTTGTGACTAATAATCATGAGCTTTGTGCAAATATTGATGATCAGTATTGGGGAAATAATTGTCATTATAATTTGGCAATTAATGGAAATATGAGTCAATATTGTGCATTAATTGATAATTTGGAACAGAAAAAAGATTGTTATAAGACTATTGCTCTTGCGATTGCAGATCCTCTTTTATGTAATTTTTTAGCTGGGGTTGAAGGAGAAGCTTGTATTTACAAAATTGCTCGAGCAAACAAAGATATTAATGTTTGTGATTATTTGAAACATTCTTTTGATCAGGATGTTTGTCGAGTTAACATTGCTAAAAAATCAGAAGACAAAAGTAAATGTGTTTTAGTTCAACATAAAAAGCTTAGAAATGAATGTTTAGAACATTTTAATTCTTAATTTTTTAAATTTAATTTTTTAAGAATAAGTAAAATAAGAAAAATTATTTAGTATTTTTTTTGTTCCAACTGTATTTCCTAGTTTTAGCAGTATCGCCGTAACCACAGGAAGCGCATCTTTTCTTTTTTGCATGAAAAGTATGGCCTCCACATCTTCTACAAATTATATGGGTCTTTTTACCTGACTTCTTACCCATGCTTGGTGTTCCTTTAGTCATTTTTCATAAGCCTCGTTTATAATTTTTATGCTGGAGAAATAGTAATTATTGTGTCTCCTCTAATGAAAGCTGTTCCCAGTTTTCTTTTAAGTTCTCCATCTTTATGTTCTTCTGCTTCGTCTAAGACAATGTTAATGTGAATATCAAAAGCTTTTAACTTACCAACAAATCGTGATCCGTTTTTTAAGTCAACTAAAACTGCTTTTCCTCTTGCAGCGTTTAATGCGTCTAATGGTCTTGAGTTTTCTTCCATTTTAATAAATCCCCCTAATGTGAATAAATTATTAAGAATAGGCTGGTTATATAAAGGTTTCTGTGAATTAGAGAAAAAAGTTAAAGTTTCATCTTGGTTTTGAAAAATTAAATCTATAATGGATAAAATTTATAAAATAAATGTTGCCCTAAACCCAAATTAGGGGGTATTTAAAATATGGTTAATCAACAAGTTGCAGTAAAAGAAGAACAAACAGATTTCGATTTTATTCATTTAGGACTGATTCCTAAAATAATTGATACCCAAGAAAGAATATTCTTGGATGATGAAAAAGCATGGGGTTATTTAATTGCTGAAGCAAAAATGTTCTTAGAAAAGTTACCGGAATCGTATACTCAAGGGTTAGAAGAAAAATTACGTAAAAAAGATATGGTCGGAGAATTTATTGCTTTAGAAACACCACATGATTTTAGATTTGGATTCTCTCCTGGTTATCGCTTATTGGTGGGCAATTCGGCTATTTATTGTTCTCAGTTTTATCTTAGTTTTGTTCCAGATAATCAAGAAGAAACTTCTGAAATTGTTAAATCAGCTTTAGATCAATTTCATTTACATTGTCCATATGCTAAGAATAGTAAGATTTTGGCTTTTGAATTGAAAGATAAAAACCTAGTAACTGAAGGTACTGATTTCCTTGATAAGTATTTGAATAAAGGAACAAAAGTAGAAATGAGATGTAATTTGCATTTAGGTAATGCAAAAAGAACGTACGTGATTGAATAAAGTGTAAAAAGAATTATTCAGAAACTATTATAAAGCAACATCTATTTTTGATAAGAATGGTAAACTTCAACAAATTAAGGAAACAAATTCAAGATTATGATTCTGAACGAGAAAAACTTATCAAACAAAGTAGAGTAGTTCTTAAATTAAGCAAACAAGTAATTTATGCTGTACATCGAGATGAAATTGCTGAAGCAGGAAAACTAATTAAACAGATTGAAGCTGAGAAAAAGAAAGCTGATACTATTGCTTTACATAGCAAAAAGATGTCTACTGAAGGCAGTTATAAAGTTGCAATCCAAGAATATGTGGAAGCAATTTTATATTATAATTTTGTAAAGAACGGCAAGTTAGTTGAATTAAAAGTTGCTGCTGACCACTTTGTTTTAGGATTAGCAGACTTACCGGGAGAATTAGTTAGGAAAGCTGTTTTCCTAGCCGGAAAAGGACAAGTTGCTAAAGTTAACAAAATCAAAGATGAAGTTGACATGATTTACGGCGAATTATTGAAGTTTGATTTCCGAAATAATGATATCAGAAGAAAAGTTGATGCAGTGAAGTATGATCTTAGGAAATTAGAAGATCTGGTTTTAGATTTGAAGTTGAAGAAAAGATAGAAGCGTTCTTAGATGTTTGGAGTGGATAAAAAATGGTAAGAAGTGAATTGGAGAAAGAGGTCTTATATTGTAAAGAAAGGCCATGGCATCCTAACAAATTTCAAGGTTATTGCATACTTTCTGCAGGGAAAAAAATAATTTCTTGTAATAATTTAAACATCGATAGAATAGAAGAAAAAGAATGGTACAATGCAAAAACCGGAATGAAAATAGCAGAATGTTATGGGTGTGGTAACACAAACAAGTGAATTTCACCACTCTTCAATAACAAAACCGAAAGATTTATAAAGTAGAAATTCTATTATAATATTATGAAAATCTTAGCATTAAGTGATTTACACGGCGATAAACATCTTGTTAAAGAGATGGCAAACAAAGCCGAAAAAGAGAATGTAGACTTAGTTTTACTAGCTGGTGATATTAGTGCAAATGATGGTTCTGTAGAAGGATTAATTGGTCCGTTTAAAGCAAAAGGAATTGAAGTTGGTGTAGTTCCAGGAAACCATGAAGGAATGGCAGAGATTGGTTTTTTAGTAGAAAAGTATGGGGTGAAAAACTTGCACGGTTATGTTTTTAAGAAAGGAGATGTAGGAATTTTTGGATGTGGTTACGGAAATATTGGAACCCATCAATTAAGTGAAGAAGATGTTTTTAAAACTTTGAAAAAAACACATGCTTCATTAGCAGATGTCAAAAAAAAAATCATGTTAACTCACACTCAGCCTGAAGGGAGTGTAATTGGTTTAGGAATATTTCCTGGTTCAGATGGAGTTAGAAAAGCTATTGATGAACTTCAACCTGATATGCATTTGTGTGGTCATATTCATGAATCTGATGGCATTGAAGAAATGATTGGTAAGACTAGAGTAATTAATGTTGGTAGAAAAGGTAAAATTTTTGACCTTTAAAAAAATGTTAGATATTGAAAAAAAGTACATAGAACATTTGGGCGTTAATCCTCATTATTTAACATATCTTACTAATATGGCATTCTATGTTGATTTGAAAGATGAAAAACATTGGCTTGATTTTGTAGACAATTGCCAATCAGGGTGGTTTGATACTTATGAAAAAAAATTTGAAAGTCATCCAGATGTTATTTCTGCAAGTGATCCAAAAAAAATTAAAAGATTAAATGAATTAGTTACTGTCTTGCAATTAGCAGCTAATGAAAACCAGAAAGGAAAAGCAATCATAGCGTATAAAGAAGTTTCTCAAATTTGTGGCAGAAATATTGAGGTTTAATTCTACTCTCTTAACTTTCTTTCTCGATTTCTTCTCAAATCTCTCAAAGCTTGATTAGGATAATACTCATCAGAATACATCTTCATGGCAGGGGGTTTTTCAGGAGATTTAAATTCGTGCAAAAATTCTGATTGATGAATATAAAAAGTTCCTTTTTCCCATAAACCATGAATTTTATAAAGACCATCATTAGAAAGAGTTTCTAAACAAGTTGGAATTTCTCCATCAATTATTTCTCCTAGCCCAGCTAACTGACAAGTAATATTTCCATAAGTTTCTTCTTTAATTAATAAAGGAGTAACTTCAATCTGAACATACATTGATTCAGAACCATTTCTTTTCAATTCGGGAACAGTAGTTGTTAAATATTCAATTGCCATAAGAAAATATGCAAAGTTGTTTTCTTATAAATATTTCTTACTACTAAAAAATACGAAAGTTTTTTAGAGTAAACACAGAATGAAACAAAACATGGAATTATTAGCACCAGTAGGAAATAGAAGTATGTTAACAGCAGCAGTTAATGCAGGGGCAGATGCAATCTATTTTGGAATTAAGAATTTTAATATGCGTTCAGCTGCAGGTAACTTTGAACTAGATGAAATCAAAGAAATTGTTTCTTATTGTCATCAAAATAATGTTAAAGCATATTGTACTGTGAACATTATTATTTACGAATCTGAATTGGAAAGCTTAAAACAAATTCTTACAAAATTAAAAGAGGCTAAAATTGATGCTGTTATTTGCTGGGATTTATCTGTGGTTAAACAGTGTAAAGAATTAGGAATTGCCATTCATCTTTCTACACAAGCTTCTGTTTCAAATTCAGAATCCGTATTATATTGGAAATCATTAGGAGTAGAAAGAGTTGTTCTTGCTAGAGAATGTACAATTGAAGATGTTAAATCAATTAAAGAAAAAACCGGGATGGAAATTGAAGTGTTCATTCATGGTGCAAGATGTATTTCTTACAGTGGAAGATGTTTCATGAGTCAAGAATTGTTTAACAAATCTGCCAACAGGGGAGAATGTTTACAACCATGTAGAAGGGAGTATAAAGTTATTGATGAAGAAGGAAAAGAAATGATGATGAACAATAATTTTATCATGTCTGCTAAAGACCTTTGTGCTTTACCCATTTTGGATAAACTTGCTTTTGTTGATTGTTTGAAAATTGAGGGTCGGAACAGAGGTGCTGATTATGTTAGCAAAGTAGTTTCTGTTTACCGAAAAGCGATTGATGCGATTAAAGAAAAAACTTTTAGTGAAGAATCGGTAAATGGGTTAATGGTCGAATTGAAACAAGTTTATAATAAAGATTTTTCAACTGGATTTTTTGTAGGTTATCCTTATCATCAGCGGGCAGATCTTTATGGTAGTAAATCTACCACTCAGAAAATTCAAATTGGTAAAGTCAGTAATTTCTATAAGAAAGTTTCTTCTGCAGAGTTTAAAGTTGAATGCGATAAAGTAAAGATTGGCGACAAAATTGCTTTCATTGGTCCTACTACTGGATATGAAGAGATGGTTGTTGAAGAAATTCACGATGATTCTGGAAAAATAGATTTGGCAGAAAAAGGTGCACTTATTACAGTTAAAGTTAATTCTATAGTTAGAGAAAATGATAAAGTTTATTTAGTTAAAGAAAGATCTTAACTAAAATGCAACAAACAAATTGTCCGGATTGTCATAAGCCGTTACATCGTGGTCAGCATAAGTTTGCTGATGGCATGTACGATGTTTCTTATTGTAAAAAATGTGGGTTTAGAAAAGAATCTCCTTTAGAATAAAAAAAGCCACTACTCACTGGTCAAGTGTGGAAAAAGCTTATTAATTAGTTCTATTGTTAGTAATTATATGAAAAAGAGGTTAACGCAAAACTCCAAATAAAATTCTTTTGTTTAAGAAAAAAAGAAATTTAATGAGTTTCGCTAGATTAACTCTTTTTTTAAAATGCTCTTTATTTAAATGAATGAAAACAAAGAGGTGATTAAAATGAATAATCGAATTAGTAAAGAATTTGCTGAGGTTTTAGGTCTTCTCTGCGCTGAGGGTAGTCATATTATTTCTTACTCTAGTTATTGGGAAAATAATGATTTTAAAAAACGTTATCGTAAAAATAAGAAATCAGAACGAATTGAGTTTTACAGTAAAGATATAAAGCTGGCTAATCATTATATCTTTCTTTTAGATAAGGAATTTGGTTTCACATTTAAAAGGACCAAACATGGAAAGATTAACATTGGTAATCGTGCTATTATCAAACGTATTATCCAACAGACTCCCCTAGGACACCTAAAATGGAAAGTTCCGAATTCAGTAATTAATTCTAATAGAGAAATTAAAGTTTTTTTTCTAAGGGGATTTTTTGATGGGGATGGTACTGCCATAAACATTGCAAGAATGTTCTCTACTAATGAAAATGGAATTACCCAACTTTCTTTCTTATTATCGGAACTAAATTATAAACATACAATTCAAGGTCCAATAATTAGATCAAATAGAAAACCCCATTATGTGTTACAATTAAGTCGGAAAGACCAAATTCGTTTTTTAGAAGAAATTAATCCTATTTCTAAACTTCCGAAATTAACAAAATAAAAGAAGAATTTATAAAGAAGCGTTTAATTTTCTTTCTAGTCTACTAAGTTAAAGGACACCTGTGATAACCAGGCATGCGGGGGTTATCTTTAAGCAATTGCTTTTAGATCCTTTGAGCAAAGTCTGGTCAAATGCGCAGGCGAGCTTTTAAAGCTCTGCGAAACTTAAGACCAGTTTGACTGCTTAGGCTTTTTAGTCTATAGCGGAAAGATATCCTGTCCTTTAGTAGGTTCGGGAGTTCAAATCTCCTCCCCCGCACTTTTTTTTCATTTTTTAGAAAAATAAAAATTAAATTTTCTGAAATAATGATTTAAGATAAATGGAAAGATTTAATACCTTAATTATTCT
>CAZXEM010000033.1:0-11790 GCA_964639875.1 uncultured Methanosarcinales archaeon
AATTACATTGGTTAATTGTTTGGGTTTGACAGAAGGCGGCTTATTCCACCCTACCTATCTTTTACAAAAAGATAGAACCAAAAGACGGCGAGTTACAAGTAACCCACTAATTAAAAGAGTGTATAAATTAAAATAAAAACATAATTCTTACCAAACCCGAATTCCTGCTGTTGCAACCACTCCATTCATTCCCTGTATACTTTGTGATTGTACTGAAGCTACAAGTTTGAGATCTTTAGATATTTTCCAAGTTCCTTGTCCTTCGATTTCATCTGGCTTAGCAACATTACCAACAATAGAAGCAGAAAAATCTTTTCCTTTTATTTCAGCACCAAACCTTTTTCCTTTTTGGAGTAAAGCAAGAGCTGTTGAATCAGTATTAACAGTAACTCTAGTCTCAGGAGAACCAGTTTGATAAGGGACACTAACAGTCAATCCCACATCAACATTATTATCTTTATAACTAGCACCAGCACTTAACTTTTTAGGATCCACTTTTGTAGTAACATCAACAGAGCCAGCTTGCTCCCCAACAATCAATTCTGGGCCAGCACCACTAATACCAACTCTAACATTTTCAAGAGATGTTAAAGGAACTAATCCAGGACCTTCTGGCACTAAAGCTAAAACTGATTGCACTATTTCCCCTCCTGCAGCAGTAAGTTCAGTAAAATCTGCTACTTCCATAATTGCTGCTGCCGCTCCAGCTCGAGACAACATATCCAAGTTACCTCCATTCCTCACTATATTTGACCCAATTTCACCATATTGAGTTACTAATTTATCTGCTTCTTTACTCAAAGCTAAAAGGCCACCATCTCCCTGATCAAGAGGCGGAGGTTTTTCCATGATCACTACATCACCAGTAAGTTCTACACTAGAAGACCCAACTGTACCATCTTCAACAATTAATGAAGTGTCTCCTATTTGAATTGTTTCATCATCCAGCTGTAAGGTCCCAGGAATAACCTGGCCATTCTCTGATAAAGAACCAACAAGAGCTGTTAATCGATTAAACTCGTCCAAACCTGCAAACCCTACACCGCTAATTTGTAATTCATCTTCTGTTTTTGTAACTTCAGTTCCATCATCTAAAGAAGCAATTATTTCTCCATCCGCAGTTTCCATTTTAGCATTATTAGAAAGAACAGAATCTTCTGGAGTTTTCACCTCTACCGGCCCTGAAGCTTCTTCTAAATCATAACTTTTTTCTTCATGTTCAAATTTTCCTTCACTTGTTCCTTTTCCAATGGAGAAACCCCCATCTGCTAAAGCAGTAATTGAAGAACCTTTATACTGGGGATTTTTTAGATCTAATTTTTCAACGCCGTTAGTTATAACTCCACCATTATAAGTGACAGAACCCAATTTTAAATCTGTTAAACTTAATCCGTGTTTACCATTTATTGCTTGATGGGAATTAGGAAAAGTGGATAAATCTGTTGCTTCACTTAAATGAGGATCAAAAGACCATTGGGCTGCAGTAATGTAAGCCCCATTTCCAGAACTAATTGCTTGAGCAATATCAATTTCATTAGGTGGTGCAGAAGCAATAGAAGCAGGATTAGTATAATCAATCTCTGGTATTGGTGGTGCTACTGCCGTTGGAGGAGGGACGTTCATATCAGGATCAGCCATTACCAAAAAAGACAACATCAGAACAATAATTAAAAATACTGCTTTTTTCATTCGAACACCCCTTCGATATCAACCTTACTAGCAAACAAAAATCTTAAAGGCTCATGATTAATGATAGAATTATTATCTGTAACTAAAAATATGTAAGTATCATTGTTAAACAAAGAAACGTCTGTAGTGTAATTATTTTCAAGAAGATAAATCACATCAATATAGTAAGGTTGTTCTTTTATTCTCTCCATGAAATCTTCCAAAAACAAAGCTCCTCTTTTCAAATCTGCTTTAACTTTAGTAATCGGGAAATCAATCATTTCTTTCTCTTGATTTTTAAATTTTAATTCTAAAGGCCATTTGACAGTAAACAGTACAGATTCGTCAACAATTTTTGTAGTTGTATCAACCTCGCCTTTCTCTACTTGAAAAGATTCAAAAATTAAATCGTGGCTAACAACATCTTCTTCAACATCAATCAATTTAGGCTTGCCAACTTCACCCAAACAATCTTCTAAACGTTCATCTAACATGATACTTAAAGAATCTTCCATTTCTTCTACTGAAGAAGTTTGTTCCTCACCCAAATAATAAAGGTAATTAGCATCAAACACTTCTTCATCAAAAAAGTTACCCACTAATTCTTTTTTCCCACCATAAAAACCTAACGTGAGGATGGCTTTTTCCCCGAGATCATTAATACACCATTCAACCCGATTTTTAATTTTCTCTGAATTCAAATCCAATTCAAATTTGTCCGCTACCTCTTGTTCCAATTGTTTTTCTTTCATGTAATTGTTTAAATAAATAAATGAAAAAACAGTGACTAGTATTAAAAGCCCCATAATCATAAAAATTGTTATTTGCCCCTTTTTTTGCATAATGATAATGAAACATATTAAGGTTTATAAAAATTTGCCAGAGTCAAGCTAAAAATTTCCAAAAACCCAAGCAAAGGCAAAACCTTTTTGGGTTTTTAAAATCAAAAAATTTCCAAAAACCTTATAAAACCAATAAATCTTAAGAGATAAAATGGCTCGAGATAACAAAATAAGAATGCCTTCTGGACAAGGCGGTTTAACTAGGTACTTTGACGAATACAAGTCTAAGATAGAATTTTCACCAAACGCAGTTATTGTTATGGCAATTGTTGCAATGATTATTGTCTTACTACTACACTATTTTGGATCCAGCTTTTTAGGTTAAAAAAATGATGCCAGGAATGAACCCCAGAAAAGTACAGCAAATGATGAAACAGATGGGAATCCAACAAGTAGAGGTTCCTGCTATTGAAGTAATCATTAAAACTAAAGATAAAGAAATTATTATCACTAACCCTTCTGTCCAAAAAGTTAACATGATGGGGAATGAAAATTTTCAAATTTCTGGTAATATTGAAGAAAGAGAATTATCTACCGCACCAGACATTTCTGAAGATGATATTAAAACAGTAATGGACCAAACAGGAAAGTCTGAAGAAGAAAGTAAAAAAGCAATTGAAGATGCTAAAGGCGATTTAGCAGAAGCAATCATGGGCCTAAGTAAAAACGAATAATCTTAATTTATAACAAGAAATTTTAAATAATTCTTTCCATTATAACATAAATAAATGGAAAATCTTCCAGATTATATCCTTGATAGGCAAAAAGCTATCCAACAGTATGAAGGCGCTTACCATCTGTTTAATGTTACATTTCCATTAGTTAAAGATCCTAAACTTTTAATTGGAGTGGTGAACAATATTTCGGAATCATTAGAAAAATCAATGGACGCAATTTTAAAATATGAACGAGCATTACGTCTGGTCCCACATTATCAAGAAGAGTTTCAAAGTAAATTTAACATTTTTCGTTACAAATCTGTCCGCCGAAACAAAATACCAGGGGAGATCATCAATTTGATCATCGAATTGAGGGAAATATTAGCCCTGCAAAAAAGAAGTCCCATGGAATTTCAACGTGGAAACCGGTTTGTGATTTGTTCTAAAGATTACCAGATGAAAGTGATTTCAATCAAAGAATTACAGAATTATATGGATTTAAACAAAAGGTTTATTAATATCATGGAGACTGTTATTAAAAAAAATAGTAAATGAGAATTAAATTATAATTAAAACAATTATTTTGATAAATGATAATAACAAATGACTATCTATTAGAAGCGATGAATGAACTGAAACGCTTAGAACATATTATTTACGTTAGTTTGAAATATACACGAACAACTGACGTAATCACCAATGCATTAAAACGATTATTGGAGATATTTGACTTAGTGATTGAAGCTTTTTTAGAAAAAGCTAAAGAAGAAAACCTAATTGCAAGCTTACCAAAAAGTCCTGCTTTAAGAGCAACAAGGTTAGGCGAGATTCATTCTGAGGATAAAATCCTTAATGATTACCTTCACTTTTACCAATTTCTTAAAAATGTTTTAAAATCACCTTACGGAAAAAGACAAGAATTTCGTCGTCATGTTACTTTGATCGTAGAATTTGAGAATTCTACTGCAGAAGCCAACATTGATAACCTTTCTAACTGTGAGAGGTATGTTCAAGGTTTCTTCAATTACGCTTCAAAAATAATTGAAGGGCCACAAGAAGATGAAGAAAATAGTGAAGAGAACTAAAATTTAAAAATAATATTAAAAATAAAACAAAAAAATCAATCTATTTCTCGTGAATTACTACTAAAGATTGAGTCCTATCAACTCCAGGAATAGCTTGAAATTTTTTCAATAAAAACTGATCATATTCTTGAACATCTTTAACTCTAACTCTGATAACTATATCTGTACCCCCAGTTACAACTGCAACTTCAGTAACCTCGGGAAGAATCTTAATTTCTTTAGCTAATTGATGTTGATCTTTTTTCAGTTCTCTTAACAACTTGTAATCTACTGAAACCAGGACAATAACTGAAAAACCTTTCTCAATTTTGTCATAATCTAAATCAAGAGTAAACTTTTTGATAATTTTTTCTTGTTTAAGTTTTCTAATTCTATTATGAATCGTTGTTATGGGTAAAAGTGTTTTTTTAGCAATCTGGCGAGTAGTATAATCGCCGTGTTCTTGCAAAACTTCAATAATTTTCTTGTCTTTTTCATCCATTTTATACTTAGTGATGGAACAAACGTTCCAAATTATATAAACATTTCGCTATTTTTAGCCATTTTAACCATTATTTGTGGAATAGGTATTTAAACCATTTAGCCTTCTAGAATAATAGGAAAGAGAAGGAGTAGAAGTTTACTGAACAAAAAAAAGAGGAGATAAAAATGAAAAAAACAATGAAAATCCATGTAAGAGAAAAAGGAGATTGGTTAGAATGGAAATTAGCTGAAGATTGTAGATTTTCAGGGATGGCAGTAAGTGGAGGTGTGTACATTAGACATGTCCATTATGAAACTGCAATGAGTAGCTTAACGAGATCTCTAAAAAGAGATTATCAGGGTCATAAATTAGAAATCATTGCGGATAAATAAAAAATGAAAGGAGAAAAATAAAAATGAAAGAAGAATATTTTATGAGAGTAGGAATACTGGAAACTAGTACTGAAGAAGTAAAAGAGGTACTTGCAAAGATTGAAACTTTGTTAGGGGTAGAAGCAATTAAAGAAGATAAATATGCAATTTCCATGGATGCAGGAATGATGAGTGGTTATATGCCTTTGTTCCCATATAGAGGACATATTTCAGAAGTAGGAGACTTTGCTTGTTTTACTTTTGATGTAAAAAGTTTGGTAACAAGAAGCGATTGGAAAGAAAAAAGGGTAGAATTGACTGAATTATTAAAAACTGAAATTAGTGAAGAGATCAGGGTACCAGGGATATATAGGGTTAGTGGTACAGATTTAACGATGGGATTTGAATTAGTAAGAGAAGGGAGAAAACCATTTCATGAACATTCAACAATTAGAGATGTCGTTGAAGATAGTTATACATTTTATGCAGGAGAACATGATGAAAAAGTTTTGACGGGAACCTATAGTTAGGCTGTTTAAAAATTAAAAAATCTTTTGGTGGGATTAGATGTTTGGAGAATTAAAATGCAAATCAAAAAAGAACAAGAAAAGAAAAAAGAAGAAATCTCACCTGAAGAAATTTCCCTAAAAATATTCAAAAAAATGGGGATGCCACTTTGTAGGATTATCAGTTAAAATGGAGGAAAAAATGAAAATATTACCGAAAAAATACAAATCAAAACTAGGTTTCTTTGCAACTGAAGAAGCGATTAAGTTAGTTAAAGATACTTTCCAGAAAAAGTTGTCTGAAAAATTGTCTTTACACCGAGTTACCGCTCCCAGATTTTTAATGGTTGGTAAAGGTTTGCAAGATGATTTAGCAGGAACACAGGTTCCGGTTGACTTTAAAGTTAAATTTAGTAAAACTCCTGTTGAAGTAGTACACAGTTTAGCGAAATGGAAAAGGCACGCTTTAGGTAGATACGGTTTTGAACATGGAACTGGATTGTATACCGACATGGATGCAATCAGAAAAGACGAAGACATTTCTCCAATCCATAGCATTTATGTTGACCAATGGGACTGGGAAAAAGTTATTTCTAAAGAAGAAAGAACAATTCCTTTTTTGAAAAAAGCTGTTAAAAAAATCTATTCTGCAATTTTGGAAACAGAAAAAGTTATTGAAGAAAAATATCCGGCTCTAATGTCCAGATTACCAAAAGAAATTATGTTTGTTCATACGGAAGAGTTAGAAGAAATGTATCCAAAATTAACTCCAAAAGAAAGGGAACATAAAATTACTAAAAGGTATGGGTCAGTTTTCTTAATCGGCATAGGTCATCCATTAAAGTCTGGAAAACCACATGATGTAAGAGCAGCAGATTATGATGATTGGCACCTTTGTGGAGATATAATTGTTTGGGATTCTGTTAGAGAAGATGCTTTAGAACTATCTTCAATGGGAATTAGAGTTTCTGCAGAATCGTTAGAAATTCAACTGAAACACATGGGTTTAGAAGAAAGAAAATCGTTGGCATTCCACAAAGCAATTTTGGAAGAAAAATTACCTTTAACAATCGGCGGTGGTATTGGACAGTCTAGGCTTTGTATGGTTTTACTACAAAAAGCACACATTGGAGAAGTGCAAGCGTCAGTTTGGCCAGAAGAAGTTGAAGAAGAGTTTGCTAAAAAGAAGGTTACTTTACTTTAAAATTAATTTTTTCTTTTTCCATTTTCACATCCTAACCATTCTGAGAGAGAAAATATTAAATACTCTGAACTGTTTTTAATAGAACAAATGACAAGATTCGTAACTTTTGTTTCTGGAAAAGGAGGAGTAGGGAAAACTACGACTACTTTAAACGTTGGCCATGCCCTAGCAAAATTAGGTAAAAAAGTACTTTTATTGGATGCTAATTTAGTTACACCAAACTTAGCACTTCATTTAGGCCTACTTAATCCCGAATCAACACTTAACGATTTTTTACGTAAAGACAAAAATATTCAAGAAATAACTTATTTGCATCAAAGTGGAATATCACTAATTCCTGCATCTCCATCCCTAGCGGAATATCAAAAAACTAATCCTCAACATTTAACAGAAATTTTTGAACACTTAGATGAATTGAACGATTTTGTTTTAGTTGACGCACCTAGCGGATTAGGTTATGAAGTTAACCAAGTATTAAAAAATAGTGATGAAGCACTAATCGTGGTTAATCCAAATCTTAGTTCAGTGATGGACGCATTAAAAACTATCCAACTTGCTAAAGACAATGATAATATTATTGCAGGAATAGTTCTTAACATGAGTAATCGTGGTAGAAACGAACTTAAACCAACAGAAGTCGAACAAATTTTAGGGCATCAAATAATAGCAAATATTAGACACGATCGAAAAATTAGAAAATCTTTACATAAGCAACAACCTTTACATCACATTTATCCTCGTTCACAAACAGCTAAAGAATTTAAAAAGATTGCTCAACATCTCTCTTTAGAAGATAGAGAATAAAAGTTTTAAAAAATCAAAATTAAAAAGTATAACTTAAACTTATTAAAAAAAGAGGAATTATGAAAGAAAAAAGAAGAGTAGAGTTAAAAGAAAAAGGGTGGAGTGAAAATGAAATTATTAAAGCAGAATCTATCCTTGAAAAAGAGAAAGAGCACGATGTCCACTTTTCTAAAATTGTCTTTTGGAGCGCTTTAATAGTAATTATTTTTGCTAACCTTATTGTTTCATTAATCTTAATCCCTTTCTTGATAGTTCTTCGAGAAACAATACTTTATGCGATCATTATTATCCTCGCAGGAACTATAGGTTTCCTTTACAATTTTCTGATAACTGATATTGGGCATTTAGAAAAGAAACATCATCTCGCTGCGGGAATTATTATCCCCATCATTGCCCTTGCTAACATCTTAGTAATGGTCCTTGTTTCTAACCGGTTTATTACTGAAATTGAAATTAATAACCCGCCACATAATCCTTGGATTGTAGCGATAGTATTTGCTATTTCTTTTGTAATCCCCTACATAGTGGACAAATTAAGAATTCATTTTCAAGAAAGAAAAAAACATCTTATTGTTAATTAAATTAGTTAAATTAATTAAATAAATTTAATGAAAAAATAATAGTTGATAACTTATTCTTTTAATAACATTTCAATCATAGCTGCATAAGCTGGTCGAGCAATTAACACTCCAAACGAAATCCCTACAATAGTAGTAAATGCGAAACCTTTCAATAACCCAGCACCAGCAAACCATAATGGTAACATTCCTGCACAAGTAGTCAAATAAGCACCCATAACAATAAACATTGCGTTTTTAATTCTCTTTTTCCAATCAGTTATTCCCTCACCCTTAAGCGTTTCATCAGTAATAACAATCAAATGGTCCACTCCCGTACCCGCAACAATAATAATTCCCGCAATTGCTGCTAAATCTAAATTCCAACCAACTAAAGCTGCAAAACCTAAAATCAAAACTATCTCTGAAACAATAGTTATCACCATTGGAAGAACAATTTTAATTTTCCTATACCTAATAAAAACTACTGTTACTACCGATAAAATTGCTAAGATACCTACCAAAATAACGTTATCAAGAAACTCTTTTCCTAAATTAGGACTAATCGTGTCCATCTTAACAATGTCTAACTTTACTGGTAAACTCCCAGTAATAATAATTGTTTGTAATCTTTTCATATTTTTTAATGAAGCGGTAACTGCTTCTGGTTGAGTGTTCCCTGCGCCTGAACCAGAAATTTGAATTTCGGTAGTTGCTCTACCTTTTAATTCTGAACCAATCCTTAAACGGTCAACCTCTTTATCATCAAGGTATAATGTTAAATCCTCACTTAAATACTGGCCACCTTCATCAGATTCAATATTTAACACGTCAGTTAATTCTGCTTGTCTTTCTGCAGCTTCTGAACTTAAAACTACGGAGAAAAAGAAACTGCAAACGTAACCATCACTAACTTTTGAACAACCACGGCGTGGATCAATACCTGAACAATCTGCACTTCTACAAACTGAAGTTACATCTTTCTTCCCACCAAAAAATACGGTATCATTACCAATCTTTGCTTCAAATTTTCCCTGTTTAGATAACAAATCTTTAACTTCTTCTTCAGTCACACCAGCAATTTCAATCAAAATAAAATCTTCACCAGCAAGGTCTGAAGCCGCTCTAATAACTACATCACTTAAACCGTAAACATTTAACCTTTCTTTCAAATTATCAATAGTAATTTCTAAATTTTCTTCAGAGATAGCTTCTTCCGGTTTTAATAATACTCGTGTTCCACCTTCAAGATCTAAACCCTTTCGTAAATTTGAACTAGGAGCAGGGTAAACTTTTAACCCTAAATCTGTCTGGCCCAATTCATCAACTGTAACTAAAGTAGTATAAACACCTTTATTAGTTTCAATTTTTACAGTTTTATTTTCTTCAAGGCCTAATGTTTGAGCATAATAATCTGCTAAAGAAGAAACGTCTTCCCCGCCAATAGAAATTATCCTTTCTCTAGATACGGGCATCAGTTTCGAGGAAGGGTTTCCAATACCTGAAATTGCTGCTGAAGAATTTGCAGCTACACTTCTGATAGTTAATCCTTCACTACCAAAAATTTGTGGCCTAATAGAAACAACAGCAAATAGTAAAAAAACTAGTAAAATGATAACTTTCCAATGAGTGATAATTTTTTTTAAGACCATTTTTTTTATTTATTCATTTCTTAGTTTATTCAATTCTTTTTTCTTCTTTCAAGATAAATTCTTAATATCCCTACATTTTGGATCCAAGTCATAACTAAGTCAACAAGTAAACCAATAAAGAGAATAATCATGATTTGTTTAATAATTTCACTACGGACAAAAATCAATGAAACAAATATCGCTACTAAAGTTGTAGTGCTCATTGTCAAACCAGTTTTCATTGCACCATAAATTTTTTCCATTACTGAACCTTCTTTCCTTTTCAACAATCTTGAACTTAAAAGGATATCAGTATCAACCGAATAACCGATTAACATTAAAAATGCAGCAATACCTGCCGTACTCAATTTCATCCCAGTAAGGTTAAAAATTGCTAAAGTAACAACAATGTCAGAAAATGCTGCCAAAACTACTGCTAAACTAGGTACAATTGTTCTAAAATAAATTAAAACAACTAAACCCATTAATAAGAAAGCAATCAGCAAAGCAATCAATGTTTGTTTGAAAAAACTGTTTCCTAAAGATGACCCCATCACTTCAACATTATAATTACCTTTTGTTAATGTTATTTTATCGCTTAAAGTACTAATAACAGCATCAATTTCACTTTTTTCTTGTGCATCGGTATCAATTGCAATACTAACGACCGATCCAGCAGAAGAAATGGTTCTCACATTAATGTCTGCACGTGGAAATTTGCTTCTAATAAAAGAGTCCAGTTCAGTTATTGAAACATGAACATCTTCGGCATCAATAGTAATTGTAGACCCACCTTTTAACGTAACTCCCTTATTAACAAAATCTCCGGTGATCGAAGTTTGTATCCCTATCTGGACAATTGCCAAAATCAAGATTATAAAAGGAATTAAAAGTAGCTTCTTATAATGATGTTCATAAGTGTATTTTAAACTTTTTACCATCTTTTACTTCAAAGAGGCAGACTATTTATAAATATTATTGTTGTTTGCAGGCAATCAAGAATTAATTCATTTTTTCCTGATACTGCTTGCAAAGGTCCCGACAAAAAAAGGACCTGTTTGGTAATTAGAAAAAAGATAAAAATGGGCCTGGAGGGACTTTCGAAGTTCTTTTCACGCGTGGGACTGAGCAACGCGAACGTCGCACCTCGCTCCCAGTTGGCGAAAGAACTGATTCGAACCCACGATCCCCAGCTATCTTTCCCAAAAAGGGGTAGAAGGCTGGTGCCCTGTCCAGGCTAGGCTACAGGCCCATTAATTGATTAAATCTGATAGTAACTTTTAAAGATTTCGTTATAAATCTGATAATAATTAGAAATCATCAATCTATATTACGGAAATGATTATAAACTTTTGAAATCCTATAATTTGATAAACAGAACACAAATTGATAAAATCCGTTAAAAAATGCCAAACTTAATAATTCTAGAAGAAAAAGAAGTTAAAGCCAAAGGTTTAAATCAGGATAATAAAGTTAATCTGGATAAACTTAACAATTACATTTTTGAAGAAGATTACAGAAATCTTAATTTAATAAATAATATTGAAGTCCATTTTAAAAATGAAAACATAACTTTACTTTATCCCGGATGTGGGGTAGACATTCTTTTTCCATTATTTTATTTAGAAAAATTGTTTCCAAAGGTTAACGAAACAAAATTAATTTTTATTGATGTTGAAAACTGTTTAGGAACAATTAAAACTATTCTTGACGATTTAGGAATCAGTTTCAAAGAGAACATAAAGATATTTAAGAAAAATGAAAATGAGCAAATTAGTTTTTATTGGAACGAGAAACTAATAAAACTAGAATTCATTCATAAAAATGTAGGGCTGCTTCTCGATAACCTTCCAAATTATAATATTTATTTTGAGAAAGCTTTCCGAATAATGAAAGATGACATTACGGATTATGAGGATAAAATATTTACTAAACTAGATCAGAACGGAATTCTTATCAGCGATTCAGGGTTTAGTAACTTTCCTCTGAAAAGAATAGAA
>CAZXEM010000034.1:0-11717 GCA_964639875.1 uncultured Methanosarcinales archaeon
TCTTTTTTATTAATTAATTGATAGAACTCTTTTGCTTTTTTTAATTTATTTGTACATTGAAATAAATTTCTCAAGAGCAGGTAAATGGTCAGGTCTAAAGTTTAGCTCTTTTCCAATGTTCTTACCAAGCAAAGATTGGATTGGAACCCATTTTTGAGAAGCAATTTCATCTGAACCTTTAACTGTTTCAGTCCTACATACATAATATTCGCATATTTCAGATTGTTCAGAATCTATAACTGGAACTTTCATAATTAACTGTAACTTATTTGGTTCAATACTAACACCTTGTTCTTCTTGAAATCCCCTTAAGACAGAATCAAAATAACTCTCTCTAACACAAACATGTTCTGAAACACTTACATCACTCATTGACGGAAATAAATCTTTATCTGCTGATCTAGTGGGAATAAGAATCTCATCATTAGCATTGACAATAAATGCGTTTCCTCCTCTATGATATACCCCATTTATTCTTTTCTCGCCGTGACATTCTTTTCTGTATAAAATTAAATCTTTTCCATCAACAATAATTGGTTGATCATTCTGATCAAATACTTGAAAATGTTCATATGGTTTTGTTTCTTTTCCTTTTAGTTCTTCTCCTAAGTTAGGGTTATCATAAGTTGTAGCTAGAATTAATCCATCTTCTTTAATTGCAAAATTTAAATCTTTCCTTACTAATTTTTCGAATTCTTGTTTTGTCATTTCCATTTTAATAAATACTCTCAGGCTGTTTTTACTGAATAGTAGTTTCAAACTATATAAACTTTTTGTAATTATTTAATCAATATACATTTCTTAAACTAGAAAAGGTTATTAATCAAATAACAATTTGTTAAATTATGAAAAAAGGAAAATTTATTGTGCTGGAAGGGATTGATGGTGCAGGTACTACTAGTCAAGTGATGCGGTTAGCTGATTATTTGTTTGATAAAGATAAAGCTAACGTCCCTATATTAACTAGAGAACCAACTTTGTTAACAGAGTATGGTAAAGAAATCAGAAGAAGACTTAAAAATGATTTATTACCAGGAGAAAATGTTATCCATGATGGTGATTATTGGGCGCACTTGTACGTTACAGATAGAAAGTGGCATTCAGAAAATGTTATTGTCCCAAACGTAAACAAAGGTTTAATTGTTATTTCTGATCGGCACAAGTTTTCAACTTTAGCTTACCAAAGTGCACAAGGTTCTGATATGAAAAAATTGATTGAGATGCATCAAGGATTATATAAGCCTGACTTAACATTATTTTTAGACGTTTCAATTGATGAAGCTTTTTCAAGAATGGGTAACCGTGATGAAAATAGTGAATATTTTGAAAAGAAAGATTTCTTAACAAAAGTTATTGAACAATATCATCACGCAATTTCTTTAGTTGGCGAGGAACAAAATACAGTTATCATTGACGGAAATTTAGGGATTGACGAAGTTCAAGAGAAAATTAAAGAAGTTGTTTATGAACGGTTAAATTTGTAATAATATACAGATAACATTTATATAGCCTTATTATTTAGTACTTTTATAGAGGTATATTAATAATAAAAGGGGACAGATTACAATATTTATTATTCTAGGTTTACTTATTGTTATTATGTTCTCAGTATTTTTCATTTTTAAAGAAGAATCAGTAACTGAAGACATTACAATCAATGAAGAAAAAACTATTGAATTCAAAGGAGAAAATATAAAATCTTACATTGATTCCTGTTTAGAAAAAGTTACTGAGAATGGTTTATTATTAATTGGCAGGCAAGGTGGCTATTACCAATCACCGTTAGATTATTCAATTCTTTTCTTTGATGATAACCTTCCTTACTATTATTATGAAGATGAAATGATAATTTTGGGCGTTGAAGATGCAGAAAAAGAACTTGAACATTACATTAAAGATAATATGCCACTATGTGTTGACCATTTTAAAACGTTTGAAAAGTCAGGGTATGATGTTACTGCAGGAAAAATTATTGTTAATGTTGATTACGGCCAAAAAACTAACGTGAACTTAAATTATCCTTTAAAATTTGAACTTGGCGATTCTGTAACTGAAATGGAGACGTTCACTAACATTGTCAATTTAAACGTTAAAAAGTTTCTTGAAGCTGCAAAAGAATTAGTTGAACAAAATTTAGAAGATAAAGGTTACATTTGTTTAACTTGTATGGAAGACACGGCAAAAAGTAAGGAAATATTAATTGACGCTTTACCTATCCATGACACTTCAGTTTTCGCTAATGATATTATCATGTTTAGGCTAGAAGATAAAAAACCAACAACATTTTCCAGAAAAAACTTTACATTCGATTTTATAATGGAATATCTTGAAGTTGAAGAAATTGAATATTTAAAAATTGAAGATTTGGGAACTTTTGAAATTAATGCTGGTGAACTATTTGAATATCTCGTTAAAAGTAATAAAGAAAACGTTTCTTATACAGACAATACTGGACTGTTTAATATTAAATTTGATGGAATGATTGGTTTTAGTCCTAAAAAAGATCAAAGGGGAACACATTTCGTAACCATTACGGCTGAAGACGAATCGGGCGATAAAGATAATGAATTAGTAATTATTAAAGTAATTTAACCATAAATAAATCAAAACATGATAAAAAAACAAAATAAATTAAACTTGTTAACCATTGGATTAGTTATTACTTTATTTTTACTTTCAAGTTTTGTTTCTGCGGAAGAAATACCTGCAACAACTGATGTACCGGTTGGAGAAATAACTACTGAAATGACTTTTGAACAATTTTCTAAAAATCCTACTCCAAGCAACTTTGGATTAATGAGCGTTGAAGATCAATCCCGATTTATTGCTGGCATTAATACTTTCCAAAACCCTAACAATGAACAAATTGCTGTTGAATATTTTGTTAACCCAGAAAATGTTAACGAAAATAAAGAAACTTTTGTTAAATTTATGGAACATAAAGGTGTTAATTTGGATATCGCCGAAGGTAAAGGAGTGGTAGACTTTTCTAAAGATGGAACCTTGAAAGGAGCTAACGGTGAAGTAATAACAGACATTTACAAATTTTCAAATTCTAAAATTGGAATTAAAGTTGATAAAGATGGTAATGTTATTTTAATTGATAATAGTAATACTGCAATGGCTGAAGGAAAAAATAAACATTTAGGTAAAGGTAGTAATGAATGGTCATTCAGTGGTGAACTTGATGCAGAAATTTCACCAGATGGAAAAACAACATTGAATATTAAAGAGGGTACTTTTGATGGAAAAGAAGTTATTAACGGCAAGTTTAGTTTAAATGATGGTATTGTTCAAGGAACAGCCGATAGTGTTGCAGGAATAACTTTCAATAAAAATGATGATGATTTACCTGCATTTGAATTTAACCGTGAAGAAAACAAGTTAACTACTGCTAATGCAAACATTGAAAAGATTGACCCTAAAACTGAGATAGTTATTTTTGGTGAGAATATTAAACTTCCCAATAACGATTTAATCCGTGAAGGTGGTTTAGTTTACAAAAATGGCCGTCCAGTAAAAGTTCTTACTTCTTCTGATGTTGTTGTTCAGGGCTTTAACCATATCACTAAGTTTGGTAACTGGTACGAAAGCGAACTTGATTTACATTATGCAGAAAATGAAAACACTTTAGAAATTGATCGAAATGAAGAGAAGGAATTACAGAATATTTTGGAAGAAGGTCTTGGTAAAGGTACGGGTGTTACATTTTCTGAAATGAACAAAGAGATTGAAGAAAAAAATAATGAAGTTTTTGAAATTAAAAAACAATATAGTGAAATGGGTGAAAAATTAACAAGATTATATGAACTTCGTGTCAGAGAAACAAATATTGATAAAAAGAATGATATTTCAAAGCAAATTGATATTTATCAAAAAGAGATTTATAGAATTGATGAAGATATAAATGAAAAGAAAAATGAACTTAAAAAAATAACTGACAAATATTTCCCATTAATTAATAAGAAAGAAGAAATTAAAAAAAGATATAAAGCTAAAAGACAAGAAATTTATGATAAAGAAATAATTCCAAAAATTAAGAAAGCTCAATTGAAGGATGGTGAAAAAATTATTTCTAATTATTTTGTTTATGGGAATGAAAAGGTGTGGTTAGGTGGCCAAAAATTTGAAACTAAAGTTGAAGAAGAAAATAAAATATTTCCAGAATTTGTAAAATATAATGAGCATGGAATAACTAATATCCAAGAAGGAAAACTAGAATTTCATCCAGCTGGAGGAGAGATGGAAATTGAAAAAGTATCTCGAGATGGTCATCCATTAGCATTATTTTTAGATATGAATGGTGAAGGGAAAATTAATAATGGAAAATGGGAATTTATTGCAGATGGTGATGAGATTAAAGGGAAAACTCTTTTTGAATATGCTAGAAAAGGCAGGGGTCAAGGTCAAAATAGTCTTGTATCTTCTGATATGCGTTTTCAGTATTCAGATTCTGAAGGTGAAAAGAAAACTTATGATTTAGATGTAGATACAAAATATTATGCCCACCTAAATGAAGAAGAAGAATTAAAATTATCTAACAGAAATAATGATTTAGATATCAGAGCAAATCTGTTAAAAGAGCAAATTAAAAAAATTGAACAAAATCCTCAAGTCAAAGATGAATTTTTAAAAGTTAAGACAGAACTTAAAAAAATTAGAGAAAAATTAGAGGGAAATGGCATCTCAGAAAGGGGTTTATTAGGAGATTATCAATATCAAGAAGGACAACGTGAGAGAGCTGTAAGAACCGGAAACGAAAAGGAAACTGAAAGAATTGAAAAAGAAATGAAAATTATTAAGCAACAAATATCAAATTTAGAGAAAAAGAAAAATGAAATTATTGGAAGTGATGTTAGTGGAGAATATTATAAATTGGATTTAGAATTACGTAATATTAAAAAAGCTAAAGATAAAAATAATGAAAAACTTAATTCAAATATGGGAGTAAAGAAGACTGGTGCTTTTGGTCAAATAGTTACTTCTAATAATGGTGATGCAAAATTATCTTACCAAGAGTACATTGAAGGGCACGCAGTATTAAAAAATGATTATACTTTACAATTTACACGTGAAGTTTACAAGCCTGAAGCAGGAATTACTGTAGGTGGTGAAATATTAAAATCACCAATAATTTATGCTTCAAACCAAGATTCTTTAGATCTTGATATTTTAAATGGAGCACAAGAATGTATTGATACTCAATTCAGGTTAGCTTATGAGTACGCTTTAGCAACTGGTAAAAATATTTGTTATGATAATGGTAGAACCTGTTTAAGAGGTAATCAATTTGAAGGAAAAGAACAAAAATTCATTGAAGGATGGATGTCTTCTACAGGAACAAAAACTTATGCTAATGGTGTTGGTAGAGAAACTAGAAAAGCAGGTAGTTGGGATAGGGACATCCAAATTATTCCTCCTACCCATTATGACAAAATTCAACCTGGAGATGTGATACTTCTTGATGGTCATGCAATAGGAATTAAAGAAGTAATTGAAATTCCTCCAGGAAGTGGAAAAATATATTTTAAGAAATTTGCGGGATCACAACCAGCTATTAGTGCACATATATATGACCGGTATGTTAGTATAGATGAACTAAAAAGAGATAAAAACAAGAACCCAAGTAAAGGTGGAATAATTTCTGTTTACAGATGGAAATTTAAAGGTGATGAAGTTACCCCATTAAAACCAGCAGAAACAAAACTAATACCGCAATTAGAACCATTATCACCACCTATTATTACTCCAAATCTTGAAATTAGTGATCCTGATTATTCTTATGATGATGATGATTTCGAATATCCAGATGATGGAACACCAATAATAGATGATCAACCAGATTTTAATTTACCTGATGGAAAAATAGAAGTTGATCCTCAATTAGGAGAATTTTCTGAACCAGGACAAACTAAAATAAAAGATGCAGATCTACCTGCAATACTAGAAATGCCAGACATGGAAAGAAAAAATTTACCTGATGAACCTAAAGATATAACATCAAAACAATCTAAATATAAAGATTTTGCAGATTATTGTGATCAAAATGATTGTGACCTTAGTGACCCACAAAATGAGTATACTACTTATAATAACTATTTAAGAGAACTTAGAGACCCTTCATATGCTCTAGAAGATGAAAATTCTTTTGAGGATATTAATACACAAGAACAAACTACAACTATTGATCAGCAGCAAAAAGTAGAAACAACAACGCCAAAACAATCTCCTAGTCAAACTGTTACTGGTCCTTACGAAAATATTGATTTTGAAGTTTATAATAAACAACCAAGCACCCAAATAGCTTATTCAAATGCTGTTTTTATTGATAATGATGGTGATGGGTCTCCTGATTTAGTTTCATTTGGTCGTAAATCTTATAGTGCAGTAACAAAATTAGATAAAAGTTTTTATGAAACTAACAAAGATAACATTCAACTTTTTGAAGGCGAAGGGGTAGAATATGTTAAAACAGAAGGGAATGTACGTAATGGATATACATATCAACCAGATGTATTAAAATCATTCTGTAAGTCTAATACTTGTAAAAATCATAAATATGTTTATGGTGCTGAAGGTTCTGGACTTTCAGTCGAAAGCGAAGGTGTAACTTATAAATATGATATTACAAAGAAAAAATTTGTTTCTTCTAGTGGAAAAGAAATGGCTGTACCCTCATCACCAACTACAGATACTGGTGCTGCTAATCAAGAAGAAACAGCTTCTGATCAACAGCAAAAAGTAGAAACAACAAAAGCTATTGAACCTAAAGAAATAAAACCAGCCAAATTACAATTACCACCATTGTCTGAAGAAGAAAGTGAAACTATGTTAAATACAGGATTAGTAACACCATCATTAATTGATACCAATCCATTAAATAAACCAGAAATTCCTCTTGAACCATATCATCCTGAAGAAAAAGAATTTACCGGTAAGGAACTTTTCGACAATCCGCGTTGTCCTGAATGTATTTATTCTATTGATTCTGTAACGGGTAAATTTGTAGCATATCAGCATAGTGAAGTAATTATGCATGAAGGTGAACCATATCAATTATTCAAAGAATTTAAATTAACTAAAAAACAAATCGGTCATTTAGAAAAAGCAAAAAAAGAAGGAAAATTTGATTAAAGTTCACTCGGTTCAATTACTAAATTTTGATTCTTGTCCAGTTCATTAAACTTTTTCATAATTTCAACATATAAATTACTAAAACGTGAACAATTAAATGCATAACTTAAATAATCTTTATGACCATCTTTAGGAGTTTCATATACAAATTCTTTAATATCTTCTTCATCCATGTAAAGTTTACCCCTAGCAAAAGATTTTATTAAATCTCCATCTTTATCAGTTAGAATATATCTCTTCATGCCAGGTGCAAGTTCAACTAATACGCGACTTCTTCCTTCAGGACCTTGATTTAATGCTTTTCTAAATGTTCTTACAGTTAATGGAACATTACATACATCTTCTAAACTAGAAGAATTTTCAGAATGATTATTTTTTTTAGGTTTATCTTTTGAATAACTAGGATTTATAGATCCTAAAGTAAATGCTGAAACTAATCCCGCCATTAACGCAATTTTGTATAATTTATTTTTCATTTTTTCCCCTCTGAATATTTTATTTTTTCCAACGAAATAAGGCCCATATTTACCTATAAGAAGAGTTCATTTATAAAGTTTATGTTAATTACCACTAACAAATGATGAATGAAGACAATGGTTATTTTTGTTGAATTTATAAAAAATTATTTAAAAAAATAACGTCAATTTTTCTTCTAAATCTTTTGAATTTAAATATTGTATTGCTTCTAAGCCAAACTTTCTAGCAGCTAAAACATTTTCTTCTTTATCATCAATAAAAAGACATTCTTCATTAACTAATCCTAATCCTTTTGTTGCAGTTTCGTAAGCTTTCCTTTCCGGTTTTTTTGCTTCAATATGATGGGACCAATAAACCTGGTTTTGGAATAAATTCAGATAACCTAATTCAGTTCCGTTAAAAGATTTTGCTCTATCTTCTAATTCTGGATAGCTATTAGTTAAGATGGCTTTTCTTAATTCTGGATTTAAAGATTTTATATGTTTAACTAATTCAAGATTAGGTGCTCCCCATAGATATTTACTAGATTCAGAAAAAGTTTCTATGTTTTCTTTTGAAGCATTTATACCTAGGTTTCCTAAAACAAAAGCAGCATATGGAAGTAAATGTATTTCACCTTTTTCATAAAGGTTAAAATGATCTTCTCTATCTTTCATGAAGGCTTCTTTATATTTTTCTGGACTTACATTTAATATATCTGCTGCTGTATTCCAATCAACTGGTTGAATAACATTACCAACATCAAAGATTATTCCTTTAATAGTCATAGTTAAGTTCAGAATAAAGGTATTATTTAAGCTTTTTGAGGGAAAAGTTTATATATTGCTACTGATAGGTAGTAAGAAGATGGTTTTAGAAAAACTTGTTAGTAAATTAACGAGAATAAATGACGTCCCTAGTTGGAGAACTAAAAGAGTAATATTCTCATTATTACGTTCGTTTCATGTGTTATGTGATGACTTTGGAAAATTTGTTAAAGATTCTGAAGAAGTTTTTAAAGGTGTTATTGAAGATTTAATTAATCCTAGAGAAGAAAATAATAACATTAAGAATAAAAGCGTTTTTAATGAGCATATTTCTTATAATCATTTTAGGGCAACACATTTTCCTGAGAAAGGTCATAAACTTATTTATGAGCGTTATGAAGATATTTATTTTGGTGCACAAAAGAATACCTTTGATTTGTTAATAAATTTTAAAGATAATAAAAAAGAACTTGCAAGGGTCTTATTTTTTAACAGAGCATTAATTAAATTACCCCTTTTGAACCAAATGTTAGGATTTAAAGATCATTATGATGTAATTAATCAATTAATTAAAGAAAAAAAAAGCCATTTTTATCTAGATTTATTATCTAATAATTTTGAAAAAGTAATCATTGAAAATAAAGAAGCTATTGGTTCACTAAAAGACATTTATTATTCTATAGATACATTAATGGGACCTTTAAAAAAATACGATAATCCATTAATAAAGATATTACCTCAATTAACTGAAACTAAAACAATAAGGTTAAATCAAATATTGGATGAAAGCGTTCATAAATATAAATTAGTATTATCTAATTTGAATGAGATAGATGATTTAAAGCTTAATGCAAATTCTCGAATTCCTCTTGTGCTAAAAAAACATGTTGGAGGGGGAGCCGACCGAGATGTTCATACTGGAATAAACCATTCCGGAGAAAATTGCATTGTGAAGATAATTGATGTTTCTCGATTAAGAGAAGAAGATAAAAAATTATTTCAGTATTATTTTGATAAAGGAATAGTTCCCGAAAAAGAACATGCAGAAGAATTATCGCAACATAATATCGTTCCAGTTTACGGATTTGGGCCTTGTTTTTATAAAGGAAAACCAACGTGGTACATTGTTGAAAAATTAATTAGCAATCAAGCAGTTCAAAATGGAATTAGAAAAATCTCTTCTCAACCTTCTAAAAATCTTGAACAATTATTAAATCCATTTGACAAAGGTTTTACTTTTGGAATATTTTCAAATATATTTTTTGGAAACTCCGGACATGGATTAGTCTATGCTTTAGATTATTTACACCGTCAAGAAAAAACATTTGGGGACATTAAACCAGATAATGTTGCTGTACAACAGATAACAAATCTTGACGAAAAAACTATTTTACTTCGTCCATATTTTTGTGATTTAGAAAATATCAGAAACTTAACTCTTGATTCTAATGTTTCAGGGTTAACAAATCATTCACATATTTACCAACCGCCAGAAAGGTTTGATAGTAATGGAGAATTCATCTTGGGGGTAAGTAGTACGGAAGCGGACATGTTTGCCATGGGAGTAACAATGTATATCTCACTTACAGGGGTTCATCCTTTTTTACCCAAATATAATAATCTTGCAGAAATTCGTTCTGAAAGGTCTAAAAGTTCAGAACAGCGAAAAGAGATGAATCAAGAATATTTAAACAATTTACATGATAGAAAAAATGTTTCTATTATTTCTGAAAGACTAAACCAAAGATTAAATGATAACAGCTTTATAGAATTCCTGCCAGAACCGGATTACATTTGGGGAATAATTATGGGAAGCATTATGCCAGAAATTGAAAAAAGATTGTCTTCAGGACCACATTTAAATGAGCATTTTAAAATTTATTCCGAAAAATATAATCAAGCAACACAAACAGAAGAATATCAAAAACATCTTAAGAAAAAAAAAGAATTTTCAAAAGAAAATTTTAATGGGAGACCACTAGTGTTAATATGACAAAAAAAATAAACACAATCATCTTTGATTACGGCGGAGTTATTTGTACTACTAGAAGAAGCCAACAGTTAGCTAATTGGATCAATGAAAAGTATGGAATTGCTAAAGAGGATGTAATCTCGCAATTTGATGTTGGTGTCTGGGATGATTATAATATTGGTAAAAGTTCTGCAGAAGAATGTTATCAAGCATTCCAAGATTTAGGCGTACCTTTGTCAACCGATGAGTTAAAAAAAAAGTTTTCCAGTTTTGGTCATCCTGATCCGAGAATGAAAGAGTTGGTTCTAAATTTGAAGAAGCAGGGATACGATTTAGCAATGTTATCAGATTCTGTTCCTGAATTAACTGAAGTAGTTAGAGAAAACTTTCCGGATACATTTCGAGTAGAAGTTTTTTCTGAAGAAGTTAGGATGAGAAAACCAAACCCTGCAATTTATGATTTGACTTTAGAAAGGATTGGCAATCCGGCAGAGAAATGTTTATTTATTGATGATAAGGAAAAGAACTTAGTTTATCCACAAGAGATTGGAATTAATGTACATTTATTTCGTAGTGTTGATGAATTGGTTGATGATTTAAAAATGTATAATATTAATAAGTTAAGTAGGAGGATTAATTAAAATGGTAAAAATACATGTGGTGGACTGTTCAAGATTTAGAAGTCAAAAAGAGCATGAACTTTCATATAATTCTTTTGTTGATGCTGACCGCTTTTCTAATGTTGGAATGACTGCTAAAACTAATTTACAATATCTTCTTGATGTAAATAACATTACTGAAGATCAGACTAATTCTATAAATGAAATGTTAAATAAAGATTATATGAAAGTTCATGAAGATATGTTTGAATCTATTGGAATTAATTCAATTTTTCATGGCACAAAATATGGGTTTAGATTTTCACTTACTACTAAATCAATTTTTGAGATTGGGGAGGTTACTACTCAAGAAATAATCTCAAAAAAAAAAAAATTATTTCCCTGGAAAAAAGTTCAAACTATCACAAATAAAGTAATTACTTTAGAAGAACTTTGTAATGACCCTCATTTTGATAATTTTGATTCTTCAATTAAAACTATAAAAAAAGAGAAATTATTACCAAATAGATTTCATGATAGTAAAACAAAACATGTTGGCTTGTCCATTTCAATTAATGATGCCCCTTTATTACCTCACCGTTGGATTAATGACAATAAATTCTTTGAAACATTAATTGAAGAAGGAAAGATGTTTGAAAAAGTAATTCAAGAGATATACCAACTCTATGGTTATGATTCTAATCCTGATTTAAATTTATTCTTCAGTCATAGTTCAATTCATTCTATTAAAAGTTTTAATATATTTGGCCGTCCCGTTAGCGGGAAGGC
>CAZXEM010000035.1:0-11642 GCA_964639875.1 uncultured Methanosarcinales archaeon
AATTTCTACACCATTAAAATCTTTAGCCTTGCTAGGGTCATTATATATTTAATAAAATTCAGGAAAATCTCCTAATTGAATATACAATTCTCCTTCCTCTAAGTTGTTTAGGCCCCTAGTTTTATTATTTTTTTCATCTAATTGTAAAGCAAATTCATTCAATTGAGCTTCCAACCGAGATATTTTCTCAGAAGCAGGAGAAACTTCTTGCTGTTCTTTTAACAAACCTAATGTTTCTTTCAGTACCGCCCCATACTCTTTATATGCTCCTAAATCACCATACTCTTTATCTAAACGAGCAAGTTCTTGTTCAAGTTCATTAATTTTTTTTTGATCAGTCATTTTTGTTTATTGTTTAATTTTTCTTTTTTTTGAAATTTAAGAATATTTTTGTAAGGCCATCCACAGTAATATTTTTAGTTAACTTCTCGCCATTAACAGTTGCTTGTACAATATAATTCCCGCCAGAAAGTTCACTTTTACATGATCCTGGATAAGAATAATCGCCCCATTTAGTTTCTGCTGTTGAGAGATAGATTCGTTTATCGTCCTTCTTACTAATTATATTAACACCCTGGTTATCAAAATCTTTAGGTCCACCACTATAAAAGTAATTACAATCACCCAATTGAACAAATAGTTTACCATCTTTAGGTTTCTTTGTTTCTAAAGGTAATGGGAACCATAAATAACAGTTACCGTTAACTGTAGCTTGACGAGTAAATTTTTTACCGTCAAGATGGACAGTAACAGAATAATTGCCCCCTGCAACTTTCTTCTCACAATACGCTTTGTAAGTTTTATCTTTATGAATATTACATTTTCTGTTAGTTGTTTGTAAAAAAAAACTTTTTTTACCATCAGAAATTTCAACACTGATATCGTTTAGTTGAGAATAACCACGAGTACGATCATAGCCAAGTCGAATACCTAAAAAGCCTTCTTTAAACTTAGCTGAACTTTCAGTTTTCTTTTGTTGAGCTAGTTGTTTAACTTCTTTTTCAAGACTATTCAACTTACCTTCAAGACTACCATGATTCATTTTTATAACGGCTCTAATTTCTTCACGTTTTTCTTTAGCATAATTTCTAATACCATTTCTTTGTTCCCGAGTATAATTATTTGAATCTTTAACAATTCCAATTAATGTACGTATAACTTGGCCATACTCTTTATATGCTCCTAAATCACCATACTCTTTATCTAAACGAGCAAGTTCTTCTTCAAGTTCATTGATTTTTTTTTGATCAGTCATTTTAAGCCATCGAATAATGTATTACAAATGTAATCTCCTTTTTCCAATTTATCTAATTCTTTGAAAAACTTCTCACTTGACCCTTGATAATAATTAATATCTAATATCCTATTTCTAGAATCATCAAACTTTAGAAGATTATAATCAAATATATAGTCAGATGGGTTTTTTTTGTAATCTTCAATTTGTGATTTGACTTGATTTATATATTCGTTCTCTGATTCCCGGATTTCTAACCTGATTTGATGTATTGTCTTTTTATCAATTAAAAGTGAATCGGTTCCAAAAAAAGACAAATCCGGATTTCTTAATTCTGCAACTGAACAAGCAAATTCACACCTAATGCGCTGACAATAATCAAATTGAGATTTACTTTGATTATAAGACTTAACAAGATCTTTATTCTTCTTTTGAAAAAAACTTTTTTCAGGTTTCTTCTCTTTAATGACACCCAATAAATCTTTAATTACTTGGCCATACTCTTTATACGCGCCTAAATCACCGTACTCTTTATCTAACTGCGTTAATTTTTGTTCCAGTTCCGCTATTTTTTTTTGATCAGTCATTTTTCCGAAAATTCAATGTATAAATTGACATTACCATCAATGGTAACATTTTTTTTAATAGTTTGTTCACCAACCGTTGACTTGATTGTATAATTACCCCCTAGAAGTTTTTTCTTACAAACTCCCGTAGTGTACATAGTACCATGAGTAGGATGCTCGTACGACACAGAATTAGTTATTAAAAATACTGGATTTTCACCATCATTGATTTCAACCTCTATATGATTAAAACGACTAGCAGAATCATAATCTTTTGATTTAAAATCATAAAAATGAGGATAATCTCCCAATTGAATCCATAATAATCCGTCCTCAAAATCTGTCATTGGATTTTCATATTTTTCTTGAGTTTCAACTATATTTTTTAAGTGTTTAAAATCATCAATTAATTCTTCTAAATGATTATTAGTCAACCGAATTTCATTAGAATAATCATTTTTCTGTTGAGCAAGTTCTGTTTTTAATCGACCAACTTGATGATCATATTTTTTAACCTCTTGTACTAAACCAGAAATCTTTTTTTCCATTTCACTTCCATTTCCAGATAAATCTAACTCTTTAAACAAACCCAGAACTTCTTTGATTACTTGACCATACTCTTTATACGCGCCTAAATCACCGTACTCTTTATCTAACTGCGTTAATTTTTGTTCCAGTTCCGCTATTTTTTTTTGATCAGTCATTTTTTTGAAAATTTAAGATATAAATTGACATCACCATCAATAGTTATACGTTGAGATTTTTTTTCACCACAAACAGTACTAGTAACCTGATAATTTCCCCCAGGAAGTCTTCTCTTACAAACACTATTAAAACAGTCAGAATTAGTTTGTAGATAAACTGAACCAGTATCACCTTTTATTTCAACTTCTTGATCATCAAAGATTCTTTCAGAACTACCATGAAATAAACCATCCCCTAAATTGACAGTCAAATCTCCTTCTTTAAGATTAGTTAGCCCAATTTCTTTATTTCTTTCTAGCCGTTTAACTTTACCGCTTAACTCTCTAACATCATTATTAACAAAATTAACTTTACCAATCAGTTCTCCAATATCATTATTCATAGACTTAACTTTATTTGAATAATCTTCTTTTTGTTTAGCAAGTTCTGTTTTTAATCGACCAATCTGATCCTCATAACCATTAACTTTTTGAGATAAATCTTGTACTTTTTTGTCAACACCATTAACATAATTTTCTAACCAATTAGCATTAAACTTCTGACCAAAACCAGTTTTATCAAATCTTTGTTTTAACTCGTTTAATTCTTTTTCCAATTTACTTTCTTTTTCTGATGAAGACGATTCTTTTAATAATCCTAAAACTTCTTTGATTACTTGGCCATACTCTTTATACGCACCTAAATCGCTATAATCTTTGTCTAACTGCGCTAACTTTTGTTCAAGTTCATTTATTTTCTTTTCATTGACCATTTTTATAATCTTTTAAACTTAAAATAAACATAGGTATCATCATCAACAGTAATATTCTTAATTATTGATTCTTTACCTACGGTTGCTTTAACAACATAATTCCCCCCAAGTAATTTTTTTTTACAAATTGCTTGATAGTTTTCTTTAACAGGTTCAGTTAACCCGGCCCAACCCAAATAAGTTTGTAAATAAATTGAATTATCATTAAACTTAATTTCTACTTCTTGATCTAAAAAATAATCAGGAGTGAAACCGGGATCAGTACTATTTTCATGGCCTAATTGCACCATTAAAGTTCCACTTTTGTATTTTTGTTTTTCATCAATTTCACTTTCTTTCGAAGTCATTCTTTTTTCTGAAGTGGAAAATTCACTTTTCATTATATCCAACATCTCTCTCATAACAGACCCATACTCTTTATACGCACCTAAATCGCTATAATCTTTGTCTAACTGCGCTAACTTTTGTTCAAGTTCATTAATTTTCTTTTCATTGACCATTTTAAATCACCTTGGTATTTCTTTAAATTTTAAGATTAAAGTCCTGTCACCATCAATAGTAATTTTTCTAGAAACAGTTTCATTATTAACAGTAGCACTAATGGTATAATTCCCCCCATTTAATTTACGCCGACACATACTGGGATAAAAACAACCTTCCCTCTTTGGATGTTTAGCGTTATGGGTAGTCATGTAAAATTCATTCTTGCCATCAAATATTCTGACATCAATGTTATTAAAAGGATATTTTGGAACATAAGAACTATAATCGCCGCTAGCAATACCAATAGTACTACTATCACGAAGCTGAATTTGTAATAACCCGTCTTTTAAGTCATCTAACTCTTTGATTCTTCTTTTTCGCACTTCATTATTTTTCTTTAAATTATCTTCCAAACTATTAATTCTTTTATCGTAATTACTTTTTAGATCAGATAATTTCTTTTTCAAATCATTATTATGTTTACCTTGTTCAGACTTTAATGAATCGTAAGACTTTTTAAGTGTTGAAATACTGGTATCCATTTTACTCAGTTCATTTTTAGCATAATGATCTAAATCTTTAAACAAACCTAAAACTTCTTTGATTACTTGACCATACTCTTTATACGCACCTAAATCGCCGTAATCTTTGTCTAACTGCTTTAACTTATGTTCAAGTTCATTTATTTTCTTTTGATTGGTCATTTTAATCATCACAATTATTTTTCCAATAATCAAGTACACCACTAAGACGCTTCAATGAGAGATTCTCAACCAAGTTAATTTTCTTTTTCAACATTTCAATCGTGTCATCCCGATTTTCATAACTAGGGGAACGAGTAACTTTATCAAGCTCATCCCTCAACATTCTACTATAATTTTGACAAGATGCTAAATCTCCAGGGTTATTGTCCAGTTCTTTTTCAAGTTCACTTATTCTTTCGTAAAGATCAGTCATTTTTTATCATCTATAAATTCACTAATAAATTCATCATCAATTGAATTATTCTCAGCACTACTTTCTTCGATTTTTATTTCTTCAAGATGTTCTAAACTAGCAAGAGGTTTTTCTGTTTCCGCAGATGGTTCTTCCACTAACTTACCAAAAGATTTCTCTTCATCCAATAACGCCCCCTGGACAGCGTAAACCATCTTAAAAACTCCGTCAGAAGATAAAGAACGGGGATTAGATCTTAGTTTACCTAAAACTTCTATAGTATCAGAAAACAATTTTTCAACTTTATTTCCTGGCCGTTCAATCATTTCTGAAGTAATAATGTGTGGTGAATTGTTAGATTTGTACTGGCCATAAAACGAAAAGTAACGTAACGATTCACAACAATTTTTAAATGACTCAACAAGAAAACCGCGCCTAGTTTGATTCAATCTGTCCAAAAGAGGTTTATTTCTTGTTACTGGAGGAGCATTTTGTAACTTACTCTCTATCCTTTTAGAATGTTTATACCTTTCTTGAGCAAGGTTTAATAAATCTAAAGATCTTTTTTTCATCCCATTAATCTGTTGGCTAGTAAATTTATGTTTAGAATAATCTTCTTTAATTTTATCAAATTCTACTTTTCCTTCCAATTCCATCCCGGAAAGTAAAAGGTCATTAAATTCAGCCTCTCCTGAATAAAGCAATTTAACAAAATCTTCTTTAAGAATATTAACTAATGGAACTTTAGGTAAACGGACAGACTTATCGCTAAAAGTACTTTCATTTTCGTGAAGACAATAAATAGGTTTACCAAATTCTAAATCTGCAATTAAAAGTAAATCATAACCACTAACATTTTCATCGACTAAATTTCGAAGATATTCTTTAGAAATTGTTGGAGAAATTCCAACATGTAATAAAGCTGTTAATGGCCCTTTTTCTTTTTCAATCTCTGACAATTTTTTATAAACTTTAACAGAATTAACATTTTTTTCTGCAGATTGACTTAATTCTTTCTTAAAATCTGTTTCTAAATCTTCATAAATATTTTCTTTAACAACAAGTTTAAACCCATCTTTTAAGTGCGAAATGTTATTTAAATGCCGGTTATAACTTACTGCGGAATCTAAATAATGTTTCAACAATGATACATCTTTGTTGATTAAAACTATAGAATCATTTAATTTATATTGTGGTCGATTAACCACAGCTAATAAATCTTCATAATTCTCAATTTCTGTATCAATTGAATGTTTGTCTGAGAAAACTTTGGTTTCTCCATCGTAAGGAATGATTATAGGATTATCATTTCCGGCAAGTTCTTTAGTAAAATCTTTAAGAACACAACTTTGTAAATCTAAATTTTCTTTTTTAAATTGAGCTAACTTTTTTCCCTCAACAGAATTGTTAACGTAATATACTTCTAATAAATCATCTAAAGCATCAAGGAAATCTGCATTTTCATGGTTTAATAAATATAATTTGTTATCAACATAATCAAATTTAGAAACATTTTCTAAATTTAAACCATTTTCGTTTTCTTCACCATAAACAATTTCAGTCTTCCCGGTACTAAGACTGTACATTTCTTTCATCCCGGAGATTAATTCTTCAATATTTTCTTTCATTATATTTTCACCAATATCATATTTTATTTTGAAGGTACATAATCTAACACTTCTTCTAACATCTCTGCATCAACTTTAATCTCACTATCAAAAGGATATTGAGTGCGGTGATGGCGAAGATAAATTTTCATTTGCATTTTAGTAAAATTGCAAAGACTATTAACTGCCCTACCACCAATATTCTTATTTTCTTCATAAGCCCGATCAACCATTAAATCTACTGCGTCATCAGTGAAAGATAAATTTTTGTATTTTCTTTGTAAATTATTAAGTAAAAGATTAAAAGGAATTTCTCCCAAAACATGATTTTTCTTCTCCAACAACATCTCTTTTATATTTTCTTTACTATGTTCATTTAAAACAACCCAATTACCAATTCTACCAAAAAATTCTTTAATAATCCCATATTCTACTAAAGTCTCTACTACATTACCTTTCAGTTTTGAATAAAAACTAGTTTCTGTGATTTCTTCAACGGAATCATCAAAATCATCAAAATCATCATCTAAAGAAACGCAAGTCTTTTCTAAATCAACCCTACTTTCTAAATCTGCAAAAGCGCCTGCACAAAAAAAAAGAATATTGTCAGTCCTAATTTTTCTATCACCTTTAATTGTTTCCTCACTTCCGTACAACAATTTTAACATTCTTTTTTGAACTTCTTCTCCAGAAACATCTTTTTGTTTCATCTCTTTGTTTTTAGCGATTTTGTCCAATTCATCAAATAATATCACACCATACTTTTCTGCATACTTAATGTCAATGTCCGGATTATTTTTCAATTGCTCTGCAGTAAACATCTCGCGAGACTTATCCACTAATTCACTTAAAGGCACAGTAATATTATCACCTTGGTAACCTTCAACAGTAATCTTTGTTAAATCAGCGGAAACAAAAGGAACGTGAAAATATTTTAAAATTGTTTCAACAACATATGTTTTTCCACTTCCAGTCGGGCCAATTAATAATAATCCGGGTTTATGACTTTTCTCGTTTTGAATTATATTTTGAAGATGCTCAGTAATAGCCATAGATAAATAACCCGAAGCGTTCTTTTGTCCAACAATTTTTGTATTCAGCTCATATTCTAAAAAATCTAAAAAGTCATCTATTTTACTTTCATCTTTAAGTATATCAAAAATTTTCCTTTGATTAGAAACATCTTCTCTAGTAATCTTTAAATCTTCTTCTTTAATTATATGTGGAGAATCTATTTTATCTTCAACAGTTTCTTGAGCAAAACTATAATCTCTTTCTTTTTCTTTAGGAACCTCTTCAGAACTTGAAAAATTGTAAGTTTTCTTCTTCCCATCAGGGGTATTATCTCTCTTATTACCACTATTAGAAAAGTTATGTTTTTTATTTGCATCACTACCCCTAGAAGAACTGTTAGAAAAGGTGTAAGGTTTTTTGTTTTTTCTGACCATTTGATTATTCCGGAAATATTTCGTTATTTTAACGAAAAGTATTTATAATCCAACGCTTCTATCACCAAATAACAATACTACTGAACAGTAGAAAGCGATGATATATAAACATTTTGCAAATAATGTTAAAATATTTCCGGAGGGGAAAAATGAGTAATGAATTAACTGTTTATCAAAAGGGCCAAATGATAGAGACTATTGACGATTTTGTTTCTACAGTAGACCCAGACAAAAAATTATTATTTTTAGGCGCATTTTCTAACTTCATTGAAAATGAAGCTACTGGTGATAAATCTGCATTATATATGACCGCAAGCATTCTTTATGCGAGAATTTTTGATCGACTTCAAAAGGATGATGATAAACTAACTATGGGGATGATAAACATTGCCATTGGTGAATACATGGAAAAAGCTGGCGTTGATATGGAGAAATATAAATGAGCATAAACCGAATATTAAGTCAAGCAATTCAGAACATTGATGAAGGGGAAATAGATAAAGCTGGAAAAGCCCTTGCTAAAGTGTACAAAACGTACCGGAAAAAGAAAGATAAACCAGTAAATTTTGTTTATGTCCAATATAATTTTGCTAGGGTTTATGAAAAGAAAGGAATATTAAGTAAAGCAGAAATATTACTTAAAGAAATTATTAAAGATAACCCGAACCACTATAGCGCTTATTTTCTTCTTGGAAAAATGTATGAAAAATGGACAGATAAAGAAAATAACTTAAAAAAAGCTGAAGCCTCTTTATCTAAAATCCCTCAATCAGCAACAAATTATGATTCTGCAAAAGAATATCTAGAAGATGTTGAATCACAAATTTCAATTGACAAAAAGATAACTTTTTTTGAGAATAAATCCACTGAATATTTTAATGATCAGAAAGTTGCCCAAATGACAATGGTTTTAAGCGATGTCGACAACTTAGATATTTGTTCATGCAGAGAGGAGTATTATTTAAGATTTTCAGAGATTATCTCAAGAATAAAAAGAGCCAGTTATCAAAAGAAAAGAAAAGAAGGACAAAGTTTAGCAAAAATATCTAAATCAAATGAATTAAGTACTTTAGAAACAATATTAAACAAACTCATTGAAAAAGCTGGATTCGATTTAGAGGAATAATTATGTTTAAATTGCAATATACTAAAACGTAAGTGGAATTATAAACTTATCTTTACGTTTTATATATACTTCACCGCAAAAATTACAAATAATATTTGTGATTCAGTATATTTCCGAGAAATACTTAGTAAATTATTTAAAGTTTAAAATTATTGAATATTTAGAGGGGCAATTCGTCTTTTAAAAAAATGAAATTAGATTCTTTAGTAAGCAGTCTCTTTCTTAATAATCAGTTCTCTTTAATTAGAAGTAAAGAAGGATTATCTTTATTTTTTAGTATGGGTGGTGGTCCGATGATGTCCCCAATGATGGCTCCCGCACCAATGATGGATGCCCCACAAATGTGTATGGGTTATCAACTACCATCAATAAATGAAAGTAATCTATATGCTATGGACCATGCAGTAGACCCAAGTTATATGTCCGGAGGAGGTGGATTAGGTTTTGGAGAAACTTATTATGAATCAAGTCCTAACTTGAATGCAGTTAATGAAGTTATTAACAGTTGGGATACAGGAATAGATAATTCAGTTGCTGAATTTAGTTATGGTGGAGGAAGTGCAAATTACGGTTACTCAACAGATATAGGAGTTGGTCAAAATGATTTAAATAATTTAACAAATGTTTGGGATGCACAAATGGGTATGGGCGGCATGTATGATACCATTTCACATAATGTTGATATGGGCTTTCAACAGGATCATAATCATATTAATACAATGATGGATATTGCCCCAGTAACATATGGGGGTTATCAAGTAAATGAAAGTAATGATTATACTATGGAACACGCAGTAGATCCAAGTTATATTTCTGGAGGTAGTGGATTCGAATTCTCTCATCTTGAAACAAATCCAATTAGTGAAATTACTAACGGTTGGTATAATGATTATGGCATGGATAGACATTTTGAAGCAATGTCAGAACCAACATATGGGGGACATGGCATTCAATCAATTCAACAAAATCCATATTTAGATGATATAATTCCAGTAATAGATAACATGACTGCAGATTTAGGAATGCAAAACTTTACAGCAGGAATAAGAGAACCATTATATGAACCTGGCTTAAAAACAGATTCATATTCTCCGCTAGAAAGAATGGTCTCAGATACGCCTGAAGTGAATTTTTTTGAACAAGTAAATGATAGGTTTAATTTTGTTGAATCTCCAACAATCCAGGATTTTGGAATAACGGAAAGTAAATTGGATTTATTGAGTAATAATTATGGACTTGAAAATCTAATGGGTACTAAAAATAATTTTGAAGATGAGTTTAATGCTTATAACCCTGTTAACGTTTATAACCAACATTTAGGTATTGAATCCGAAATTAGTACGCCTCAGTTTGACAGTTATCAAAATTTAGGATTAGATAGTTCTTTAGAAGATAAAATTGATTTGTATCAACCAATTGATTACGGATTTCCTAAAATAGAAAGAACTTTTGAAACAGATTTTGAACCGGACATAGTTCAACCGCAAGATAAATTATTTTTTGAAGATCAGTTTAAAAGTCCAGCTATAGACAGTTTTCAAGACAATTCATTATATCCAAAAACGTTTATCGATGAATCAACTGGTTATTCTCCTCTAGAAAGTACAGTCTTAGGAATGGAAAACAGTTATGATCCAATCAACAATCTTTATACGCCATTACAAAATCAGGGAACATTTGGTTTAAACGAAGATTTAACAAACAGATGGGATCATGGCATTGGGATTGAAAATAATAATTTATTAGGAGATAATTATAATGCTTATAATCCCACTAATGTTTTCAACCAATATTTAGGAGTTGAACCTGAAGTAAGTACTTATGGGTTTGACAATAATATTGGATTAGGAAATTCTTTAGAGGATAGGATTGATTTGTACCAACCAATGGGAATGAAAAGAACATTTGAAAATGACCTGGGGTTAAGTATAATTCAACCAGAAAACAGGTTTGATTTACAAGATGACTTGTTAACTCATACAACCTTACCTTGGGAAACAAACAATTATTCTCCTCTAGAAAGTACAGTCTTAGGAATGGAAAACAGTTATGATCCAATCAACAATCTTTATACGCCATTACAACAAAAAGATGATATATTTTCATTTACTCAACAAGACACACCAAATTTATTAGATGGTTATAAATTTGATTATTTACATGAAACAGATTTTAACCCACTTAGTATTAAACAGCCATGGCAAAATGAATCAGAATTGGATTTGTTAGGAACAAATTATGGATACAATATAGGAAATGATTACACACCTACTTATCAAGAAGATTTAGGGGTGGGATTAGGATTTAAACCAAAAGATCAGTTTGATTTCCTTAAACCTCACGTTGAACAATGGGACAGAGATTACAAATTAGATAATGGTTCTTTACTATTTAACCAAGAACCGTTAAATGGTTTTCAACAAAATAATGAATTAAATAGTTTATCTCCATTAATTAGTGATTGGAACCAACAATTCGTGCCACAATTAGAAGATTATACTTTTAAAATAGAAAATCCGTTAAACATTTTTGAACAAAAAACAAATAATGGAATAGATGGATTAATATTTGAACATAAACCTCTTGACATTTATCAACAGAATGAACCAGATTATTTATCACCACTAACAGCAAACCAACAATATACGCCAAATTTATTAGACGGTTATAAATTTGATTATTTGCCTGAAAATGGTTTTAACCCACTTAGTATTAAACAGCCATGGCAAAATGAACAAGAATTAGATTTATTAGGAACAAATTATGGATACAATATAGGCGGGAAT
>CAZXEM010000036.1:0-10974 GCA_964639875.1 uncultured Methanosarcinales archaeon
TTTGTTGGTAGTTACGTAACATAACTTTTTTTGAGATAACTTTTTAGCAATTTTTAATGAAGCGCCACCATATTTGGTACTGGGAATGATTACTAAAACAATTTTGTTTTCTCCCAATTCTTTGCCTATGTCCATTTTCAGTTCCCCACAATCTTTTTTACTCTTTTGACTAGGTCTTTAATGTCAAAAGGTTTTTGGATAAAGTCAACAATATTATTTTGTCCCAATAATTTTTCCTTTTCCGCTTCTGAAGTTCGTACAACGCTCAAATATGAAATTTTTACATCTTTTATTTTTTTAACAATTTCTCTTACTGGCGTTCCAGGCATCATGATGTCTAAAAGAATTAAGTCTGGTTTTCCTTTCTCTAATTTCTTTAAACAATCATCACCATTTACTGCTGTAATTACTTCATAACCTTCTTTTTCAAGAATTGTCTTTACTGATGATCTAATATCAGCTTCATCATCAACCACCATTATTTTTTTTGCCATTTTTCTTACCTCATTTACAATTTTTAATTCAATTATTTCTGTATTTCATTATTCTAAGCGCCTACTGCTAAATTATTTTGGTAAGCGGGAAAAAGTATTTTTTCTTCAACACTTACTCTTTTTTTTACCACTTTAATTATTCCTTGTAATTGTGTTTTGAAATCCTGGTCTTTAATCAATTTAGAAACTTCTTCATTCTCAAAATCAGCAAAAAATTTCAAAGCTACTTTAGAGATTGCTAACATCTCTTCAGAAAAACCTTTTCCTAATTCATTCATTTTGGCATCTTTTGCTTTCTCAAATACGGGATACAATAAATTATCTTCTAATTTAAGATGATTTACTAAGACAAGTTTTAATTCCCTTAATTTTGGAATTAGTTTAGAATCTTCTTCAACTTTTTTTGTTTCAGTAAGAATTTCTTCAAGTAAATAAATAATTCGTACATGTTCTTGTTTCAATTGTAAAATTAAATCCATTTTAGCCTCTTTTTAATTTTTTTAACCTATTTTAGCTTAATAAATTATATTAATTTAAAAGAAAGTAATTTGTTATTTAAATATTACGTTTAATTTCACTTAACTTAGATTTCAATTTCAGATAAACAAATCCGGCAATAGCTTTCAAATTCTCAATATCTTCTCCATTATACTCCATCAACAGATCTAAATACTCTCTATCCTGAGAAGCGTGGAACGCTTTCCATAAATCTACAGGATTACCATTTAAATGGGGAGGACGTTTCAAATTAAGTTTTTTCTCAACTTCTTTTAACCCGCCAACTAATCCTAAATTAACACAAAGTGGTTTTAAGTCCAGATGTGGAACATCAACGATAACGCCCATTTGCTTTCTTAACTTCGGCAAATCAAACGCTCCGCCATTAAACGTTACAATTAGTTTATATTTAGACAATTCTTTTTCAATTTCACCCCTAAACAAATTAACTCCTTTGACAAAATAATTGCTATTGTAATAATCAGAAATCCCTACTAAGATAACTTTCCCAACAGAATCAACTTCTATATCTAAGTAACCCGCTTCCTCTTTAAAATAATCATACACTCTCCAAGTTTCCACAGCAGGCAATTTTCCGATAAAGTAACTAGAATCTTCATTAACTAATGCCTGTTGAGCTTCTTTAATTTTCCGATTATAATATTCTTTGTTTCTCGCAGAAATCCCTTTGATCCTCTCAACAAGAATAAATTCATTCCAATCTCTTACTCCCGAGTTCCAAATATTATTTTCTCCTTTTTTACCAATTCTTTCCAAGAAAATAAACGATTTCCGAATCATGATTATCTTAAGAACAAACCCATTTAAATAATTAACTTTTCCCACTTTTCAGATTACAAGAAAATTATATAAACATTTTTCCATTTCAGGTAATTCCTACTGTTCACGGGAGTCCTGGGCAAAAAGAATATTTTGCTGGGACACCAGAAAAGTCTTTGCTTTTCTGAGTGAATTGATTTCGCTTGCTTTTGTCTTCGGACTTTTGCTTGTGTTTGAAACTTCGGACGTGGAGAGTAAGATTTTCTTTTTTTAATTACGATAAAAGATACTTTTATTAACCTAAAATATTTACTTTAATAAGAAGATGGACTACCTATTATTTTTCCTGATTATTATCGGAGCAGCTTTTTTTCTCCCGGAACTAGCAAAAAGAATTCATATCCCTTACGTTACTTCTATTATCATCGCTGGAATACTTATTGGCCCACATGGATTTAAACTCTTAGACCTTGGAGAAATAGCTTCTTTCCTAGCTTTCCTGGGTGCAATTTTCTTGATGTTTACGGCAGGATTGGACGTGAAATTGTCCTCGTTAAGAAGAATTGGTAAGAAATCAATTATTATTGCTTTGTTTAACGGAATCATTCCGTTCATTACTGGTTATTATATTGCAAACTTTTTTGGCTACGAGTTAATCACTTCATTAATTTTAGGAGCGATTTTCGTTTCTTCTTCTATAGCAATTGTCATTCCTTCATTAAAAGAAACTAAACTTGCTGATACTGATTTAGGAAAAATCATTATCAGTTCTACAGTTTTTGAAGATGTAACTTCACTTTTGATTTTAGCTTTCCTTTTACAACATATTAACCCAGATCCAATATTACCTCTCGTGTCCTATATCCCTCTTGTACTTATTTCGTTAGTACTACTATTTTTCCTACTTCCCAGATTACAGAAATTTTTCATTAAACAAAAAAAAGAAACTCAAAAAGAAGATGTTTTTGAAGGTGAACTGAGGTTTATCATTATTGTTTTGATTATTACCGCTTTATTGTTTGAGTTATTGGGAATACATGCAATTATTGCCGGTTTTTTTGTTGGTTTGTTCCTTTCAGATGCAATCAAGCACAGATTAGTTTCAGAAAAGATTTACACTATCAGTTATGGGATATTTATCCCCATTTTTTTCTTGGTTATTGGGATGAAAACAAATATTTTGACTTTTCTGACAATAGAAAACATGATCATTACTGGGACAATTGTTTTTGGTTTAATTCTTGCAAAATTTATCAGCGGGTTTTTCGGCAGTTGGATCGCCGGTAATTCAAAACATGAAAGTTTGATCGTTGCCTCAGCAACAATTCCCCAATTATCTACTACTTTAGTAGTGGCTTTAGTAGCTGAACAAGTTGGTTTGTTTGATAATGTGCTATTGACTTCTATAATTATTCTTTCAATCGTCACCACATTAATCAGCCCTTTTTTGATTAAATTTTTCCATCATAAATTGGAAGAAAGAAACAAACAGCAAAAGTTAGGAAATGAAAAACATTTACAGGGAATTAAGAAAGAAACTAAACAATTGAAAAAGAAAGAAAAGAGAGTTAGGCATAAAGAACAGAAAATTAAAGTTGTTAAAGAGAAAGCAAAAAAACATATTAAAGACATTAAGAAACATAAGAAAGAGATCAAAAAAATCAAGAAAGTTATTAGAAAGAAAGTAAATAAATAAAAAAAAATTAAATTAGTTTAAATTAAAAATGGTTTTTTTCAATCTTATTTAATTCAAATGGAATGTCTGAACTTTCGGAGTTCCCTAAACTTCCTGAATCTAAACCTGCTTTTAAAATTTCTAATTTATCAGTTTTTTCCCAAGTGAAATCTGGATCATCTCGACCAAAATGGCCATACGCAGCAGTTTTCTTATAAATCGGTCTTCGTAAATTTAAATGATCAATGATTGCTTTTGGTCGGAAATCAAATGTCTTTTCTACCAATTCAATAATCTTTTCTTCAGGGATTTTATTGGTTGCAAAAGTGTTAACTAAAACTGAAACTGGTTTTGAAACTCCAATCGCATAAGCAACTTGTACTTCGCATTTATCTGCAAGTCCAGCAGCAACAATGTTTTTTGCAACGTAACGAGCATAGTAAGAAGCACTTCGATCAACTTTACTAGGATCTTTTCCAGAAAAAGCTCCACCACCATGACTTCCATGTCCACCGTAAGTGTCAACAATGATTTTCCTTCCAGTAACGCCCGCATCTCCTACTGGACCACCAATAACAAATTTTCCTGTTGGGTTAACAAAATAATTAGTATTCTCATCAATCCAATCTCCGCAGATTGGTTTAATTATTTTTTCAACCATGTCTCGACGAATAGTTTCTAAATCAACATCCGGATGATGTTGGGTAGAAATAACTACGGTTTCAACTCTTTTCGGTTTCCCATTTTCATACTCTACCGTAACTTGCGATTTTCCGTCTGGACGTAAGTACCATATTTCTTCCCTTTTTCGAGCAGAAGCTAGTCTTTGAGTTAATTTATGGGCAAGAACGATTGGTAAGGGCATATATTCTGGAGTTTCATTACTTGCATAACCAAACATTAATCCTTGATCACCGGCACCTTGTTCTTCATGTAACCCTTCTCCCTCAGAAACACCCTGAGAAATGTCGGGAGATTGTTCAGAAATTGCTACTAAAACTCCGCAAGTAGAACCGTCAAAACCAAATTCTGGTTTACTGTAACCAATTTCTGTAATTGTATCACGGGTGATTTTTTGAATGTCGACATAGGTTTTTGTAGTTACTTCTCCTGCTACCACGACAAAACCTGTCTTTGTTAAACATTCTACTGCTACCCTTGCTTGAGGGTCTTCTTTGTAAATTGCGTCTAAGACTGCGTCACTAATTTGGTCACACATTTTATCCGGGTGACCTTCAGTAACGCTCTCACTTGTAAATAAATATTTATTTGCCATTTTTATTAACCTCTTGTTTTTTTAAATTTATTTATCTGATAGATTTTTCTTGTTTAAATTCTTTCAGGAACTATTTTCTTTATTAATTCTCTTGACAATAATATTCTTATCGGAATATTTATATAGTTGTTATATTCTTGAGAATACATGTTAGAGAATTTAGATCAAATTAAAATAATAAGAAAAAAACATGGACTTAATCAGAAAGAATTAGCGGACCGAGCAGACGTTTCACAAAGTCTTATCGCTAAAATTGAATCTGGAAATATTGAACCTTCTTTCAATAATGCAAAAAAGATCTTTTTGGCTTTAGAAGAACTTAGAGAAAAGGAAGATACCAAAGCTAAAGATTTAATGCACAAAAAAATTATTTTTGCTGAGAGTGGAAATAAAGTTTCTTCAGTAATTAAGAAAATGAAAAAGCACGGGATTTCACAAATTCCTATTGGAAATAAAAATCGGGTTGTTGGAATTATTTCTGAATCAACTATCTTAAATAATTTTGATGAACTATTATCTAACAAAAAAATTAATGAAATAATGTCTGAAGTTCCACCAATAATTTCATTAGACACGCCAAGAAAAGTTATTATTGAATTGTTAAAAGTATTTTCATTAGTTTTAGTAGGTAAGAAAGGAGAAATCAAAGGGATTATAAGTAAAAGTGATTTACTGGAGAACATATGAGGATTTTATTTAACAAAGGATTGAGAATTCTATTAATTACTAATGCTTTAATCCTTATTGCTGGAGCAATGTTAGGGCCAATTTATGCTCTCTTTGTAGAGAAGATTGGTGGTAGTTTATTGGATGCAAGTCTTACTGGCGGTATTTTTGCTTTAGTTGCAGGAATAACAACTTTAATTGCTGGAAAATATGCAGATAAAATAAAAGAAAAACGTTATATTGTTTCTTTTGGTTATCTGTTAATGGGAGTAGGTTTTTTTCTTTACCTGTTTGTTAACTCAATTTGGTTTTTATTTATTGTTCAAGCAATAATTGGTTTTGCTGAAGCATCTTACTTACCTGCTTTTGATGCTTTATATTCAAAACATTTAACTAAAAAGAAAGCGGGCCGAGAATGGGGTGCTTGGGAAGCGACAAATTATTTTACAGCTGCAGCGGGAGCAGGAATTGGCGGATTGTTAGTAACTTATTTTGGATTTAATTCTATCTTTATAATCATGGGCATATTATCTTTTATTAGTGCAATTTATATCTTTTTATTACCAAAAAGAATTCTTTAATTTTTTTAAATTAATCTTTAATTGCTTGAAATGCGAGAATGTCTTCAGTACTTAACTTTTGTCTTTTCTTCATCTTTTCTCTCACTTCTGCAGTTTTTTCTCTAACTTGAGTTTTATAACTTTTTTCTTCTTCTTCATTGAAAACTTTACTTAAAACTTTTACCCTCGCTAATAATTCTTCAAGATCTTTTTTAACTTGTTCATATTCAACTTTTAATTTAAGATATTTTTCCGCTAATGGTTGTTCTTCTTCACGAACTTTTTTCATTTCAGCGTATAATACATTAATTTCTTCGTGCTTCTCTTGTGATTGTTTAGCTAATTCTTGAATCTTTTGGTGAGATTCTTCAGCTTTAATTTTTGTTTCTCTAAAATCCGAAGATGTCGAATTAATTTCTTTCCAAACAATACTTTGTTTTTCAACTGCTTTAAATTTAGCTTTAAGTTCTTTAATCCGTTTTCTTAATTCTTGTTCTTTAGAGAAAGCCATTACTTCAGTTTCAATTTTCATTTCTAACTGTTCAGCTTCAGTTTTTAATCGTGCTGGGTTACCTTTAAAATCGTGTTTATCTAAAAAATCTTGTTTCTTTTGATCTCCTTCTTTTTTTGATTTTGCTTTTTCTCTTACCGCTTTGTTTAATTTTTCCCTTTTTTCTTTTAAGGCTTTAACTTGTTTAGTAAACGCGTCACGTTCTTTTTTCAAAGAATTAATTTTTTGTGTCCGGAATTTAGTTTTGTCCCTAATTGAACGAAGTTCACGATAAGTTTCTTCTTTTTCAGAATTAATTGAGTTTAATTTTAAGCGTTGACTAGCTACTTCTTTCTTTTTTTCACGGAATTCTTTCCTTAGTTCTTCAAGATCTGTAACATCCTTAGTCATACGCATCAAATCGTTAAGTTAAATTTTTAAAAAAAAGTTAAAATAAAAAATAAAAAACTAACCAAACAAAGCACCTAAACCAGCAGCAGCAGCTTCTTCAGCTTTTTTCTCTTCTACTTTTGGTTTTTCATCTTTCTTTTCTTCAGTTTTAGCTTCTCCACCAGCAGGTGCAGCAGCAGCGGCAACTGGAGCAGCGACAGCAGCTTTTTTAATTGCTTCTTCGATATCTACTCCTTGTAAAGCAGCAACTAAAGCTTTAACTCTTGCTTCGTCAACATTAACGCCAGCGGCGGTTAAAACAGCTTTAACTGAATCTTCAGTAATTTCTTTTCCTGCTTTATGAAGCAGCATTGCAGTGTAAACATATTCCATTTTTCTTATCCTCCATTGATAAATAATCGCTTTTTATATTTTTATTTTCAATTATCTCTTAGAGTTCCTTCTTTTTGAAGTTTTTCTAAAAGTTCTTGAGCTTGATCTGTACTGACATCTCCCTGTTTTGGATGTAGTTTTGTTGGTCCAGTTTCTTGTTCTTGAGGTTCATCTCCTAATTCAATTTTTTCATCAGGGATGTTTTCCATTGCTTTCTGAATATCTTCTTCAACTGGCTTCTCTTCAGCTTTAGGTTCCTCTTTTACTTCTTCCACTGGCTTTTCTTCAGTTTTAGGTTCTTCTTTTACTTCCTCAACTGGCTTCTCTTCAGTCTTTGGTTCCTCTTTTACTTCTTCCACTGGTTTCTGCTCTTCAGGAGCAGGCTCAGAATCTTTTGATTCTGTTGTTTCTTCAGCTTTCGGTTCCTCTTTTACTTCTTCAACTGGCTTCTCTTCAGTCTTAGGTTCTTCTTTTGGTTCTTCCACTGGTTTCTCTTCAGCTTCTTCTTTCTTAGCAGGTGCAGTACCAACTTCAATTTTACCTTCTTCTTTAACAGATAAAGCTTGAGATTCTGCTTTTGCTAAAATTTCATCTTTAGTTTCATCATTCATAATATTTTGTTCAAGAGCAACAGCTTTAGCTTCTCTGAACGCTTTTTGTAATAGTAATTCTGTAGTTTCAGTAGTTAAATAGCCAACTTCCATTGCTAGATTCATTGCCCACTGAGCACCACTAGTAATGTTTGCTAAATATTCAGCTTCATCAATATGTAACTCTTTTGCACCGAATACTAATCCGTCTTCCCAAACAGCAACTAAGTCTAGGCCCACTTCCATTGGTTTAATGTCTAATCTTTTTAACATTTCAGCCAAAACTGGAGTTATTTCGTCACCTTCTTTAGCAACAACAGTATCACTAATAATTGTTAATTTTCCACCATCAACTTTAGTTTTTACTCCTATTGCAGCTAGTTCAGAAATGATTGGACCAGGTGCGAAATTTGTTGCACCTGCTTTAACAACGATTTCTCTTGGTGCAGTTTGGCCAGCTTTAGCTGGTGCTTCAGATTTATTTTTTTGAATTATTGAATATAAGATGAATGGGTTATCCTTTGAAAAGATTAATGCAGGCATACCTTTGATTTTTTCTACTAATTTTTCAATATCATTTTTTTTTGATCCATTTAATGCTAAAGTCAAAAGTTTTTTACGGGCCATAACAATTTGTATGTGTTTATCCCTTAACATTGCACGCATATTTTGTAATTGTTGTGCAGGAAGGTTTTCCATATTAACTAAACCAACAATTGGATATTCCTGGATCTGCTTAAGCAAATTTTGTACAAATAGTTTCTTTTTTTCACTGACCATTTTTTCGTTAAATATTTACCGGTTTACCCATAGTTAATTTAAGTAAACTGTTTTTAATATTTTGAGTTTCGTTAGGAACCTGTTTTAAAACTGTTTGAAAAACAGTTAAAATATTATCGATGATTTCTTCATCAGGTTGACTTTCTTTTCCAACGATACATTGTAAATTTGTAGCTTTCTTTGCTGTTAATCTGATAGATTTGTTAAGTTTTTTAGTCAAAACGTCCAAATTAGCGTTTGGTGGAACTACACATCCTAATTTTGGATTAGGCATTTTACCTTTTATTCCTAAAATTTTACCAAAAGCCTGAGCAACTTTCCCCATTAATGGTGCTTGAGCAATAAAGTAATCATAATCGTCTGCCAATTTTTTCATTTCTTTTTTATCTTTATATTTTGCGAAATCTTCTTCTTCAATAACTAAATCGCAGAATTTGTCTGCTTGCTCTTTTAATGCGTTATTAACAAAAGCAGCAACTTTTACTTTTTTACCTTTAGAATAATGTAACGTTACGAAAAAATCTAATGGGTTCTGTTTAACGTCAAGATTTTTCAAATTAATAATTAGATCGTAAGATTGTGAGAAATTCCTTTTCTTTTCCTGTTTCTTAAGCTCTTCTAAAGCCTTTTTTACTTGCTCTTTGTTCATTTATTAGCCTCCTACTATACATTAGTAGTTTTATCGGTATCCAGTTAAGATTGGGGGTCATTTATAAAGTTTTCCCTAAGAAGTTCTATAGTACCTAGTACCAAAAAGCTTAATAAGCATAACTAAAACCATCTACTAATCAAAGGGAGGATAGAGGAAAAAAAGATGGTAAAAGAGTTTTTCAAAAATTTGTTAAATAAACTTTCATTTAATCCGTTCAAGAGAAAAACCCATGTTAAATTAGGATTATATGGTCCGCCGAACGGTGGAAAATCTACTTTAGCTAACAGAATTTGTCAAGATTGGTTAGGTGAAGAAATGTCTTCTGTATCACACATTGCTCACGAAACAAGAGAAATTAAAATCAAAGAGCAAGTTAACATTAAAAACAAGAAAGGTAAAGAATTAACATTTTCACTTGTTGACACTCCTGGAATAGCTACTAGAATTGATTATGAAGATTTTCTTAAACGAGGAATGAAGAAGAAAGAAGCAAAATCTAGAGCAAAAGATGCTACTAAAGGTGTTATTGACGCAATTAAATGGTTAGACAACATGGATTCTGTTGTTGTTGTTCTTGATGCCACTAAAGATCCTTACTCACAGGTTAACATTACAATTATCGGTAATCTACAAGCAAGAGACATTCCTGTTTTAATTGCTGCTAATAAAGTTGATCTTAAAAGAGCTAACTTAGACGTTATTCATGCTGCTTTTCCACAATATGAAGTTGTTGGAATATCTGCGAAATATGGTAAAAATATTGAAGACTTTTATGAACAACTGTTCAAAGTAGCTAAATGAATATGGATGATAAAAAACAAGTTTTAAAAACTATAAAGTTTTACTAATAATAAATAAACATAAATAAACAAAAAAGAGATATAAAAAAGATGGTTACATTCCAATTTGTTCCTTACAATGATATTGAATTATTGAGCTCTGCAAAGAGAATCAATAAACTTTTGAATATTGTTAAAGAGGAAAAAATAGTTATCATGGAAGGAAGGCTGAGAAAAGAGGAAGAAGCCGACTTAATTGAAATAACTATGGAAGAAATTTCTGCAAAATTTAGGGGTATTGAATTAAGTGTAATATATCCTGATAAAAACAAACAAGATATCAGTCAAAAGATGAGAGGAGTTTTTGTTAATTTACTTTTAGGTAATAGACAGGGCTTAACAATTATTGGACCTGCCTCAGTTGTTAAAAAAATTGAACAAAACCCTGATAAAATTGAACTTTTTACTAATGAGAGTAAGACTAGATATCGTAAAAAAAAAAGAAAGAAATAAAAAGTAAGCTTACTTTTAGATAAATATGCCCCATCAATGTGTAAGATGTAATACTATGTATCCTGACGGCGCTCAGGAAATTCTACAAGGCTGTAAATGTGGAGCTAGACTATTTTTTTATATTAAAAAGAAACACGTTGAAGAAGGTAAAAAATTAGTTAGCAATTTAAGTAGTGAAGATAAAGTTCAAATTGAAAAAGATGTTACTGACATTTTGCATATTAAAGTTGAAGAGGGCGGTCGACCAGTAGTTCTTGATTTAGAAACTATTAGAGTTATGGGACCAGGAAAGTATGAACTTGATTTAGTACACATGTTTAAGAATGATCCTCTTGTTGTAAAGTTAGATGAAGGTAAGTACGTAATTGATTTACCACAAGCGTTTAAGAAAGAGAATAAAAAATCTAAATAGTTTTCTAATTAATACTTTTTTTGTAA
>CAZXEM010000037.1:0-10657 GCA_964639875.1 uncultured Methanosarcinales archaeon
ACTGGTTTGAAAGAATGTAAAAAATTGCGATGAGAATAGCAAGAATCAGTACAAAGACTAAGAACTGGCCTTGTCCTTTTTTACAAGCAAGCAATTGTTTGATTAAAGATAACATTTAATGTTAGGATATCTTTATAGATTTTAAATTTTACTATTTGTAATTTATCATTTCTTCAGAAATCTTTATATAACTTCAAATAATCTCTTTTTAAAGATGCCTAACGAAAAATTACCAAAAATCACTCTTAAATATAATGGCTTGTTTGATTTTGATGGAATGTACGCCGCGATTATTGATTGGTCCAAAAATTATGGCTTCATGTGGCATGAAGGAGATTATAAACATAAAGTTCCTTCCCCTCAAGGGGCAGAACAGGAGTTCAAATGGCTTTTACAAAAAAATGTTACTGATTATATCAGTTATGAAATTCTTATTACTGTTCATGCATGGGAATTGTTAGAAGTTGACGTTGATGTTAATGGGAAAAAGAAAAGTTTGTCTAACGGTAGATTATATATTTGGATGGAACCTAAAGTAATTTGGGATTGGCAGAAAAGGTTTGCTAAATCTGGTAAGTTCGGAAAATTTCTGGGTAAATGGTATGATAAAATTATGCAACGTGACATTGACGCTTACATGGACCCGTTATATTATCGAGTTTGGAACTTACAGGCATTAATGAAAAAGTATTTCGATATGCAATCTAAGAAGTATGCGTATAAAGGTTATTTGGGCGAGAATTGATCATTCACTAAAAAACCGATCAATAATTTCTTGAGCTTCTTCTAAAGTTTGATAATTCTTGTTAGTTACTTCCTCGCACCCAACAATCATTGCAGAAAGTTTTTTTTCTTCTTTTGGACGGTATAAACAAAGAATTTTTTTATTTGCTTCTACCGCTGCTCTAATTTCATAACCAACGCCTAAACTGGGTTGAGTTACTTCTGCCACCATGTAATCAGCAGAGAGTAACCATTCTAAATCCCTGTCATGGATATATTTACTTGTTTTACCGCCATCCACTATTTTTGCAAGTTTATCATTACCAACATGTTCAGTTAAAACTTCACCATGATTTTTCAAATAATTGATTATTTGCAGATATAAGTCTGCATCATCTCTTCCTCCATAAATAGAACCAGCAAAATATATTTTCTTTTCTTTTTCCATCTTTTCTTTTTGTTTTTATGGAGTTTATAATCATTATTGTGTTGAAATGTTTATTTTTGAATGATAATTTTATAAAAATAAACTGTTTTTTTAGATTATGTCTTATTACATTATTATTAGGGGACCTTTAGGAATAGGTAAATCTACTGTTGCTAGAAATTTAGCCAAAATTTTAGATGGAGAATATATTTCTATTGATGACGTTTTGGCAGAAAATAGTTTGGACCAAGTGGATGAAAATGAAGGTGGCATTCCCGTAAAGAATTTTATTAAAGGGAATGAAATAGTTCTTCCTAAAATAAAAGATTATTTGGATACTGGAAAAATAGTTATTATTGATGGTAATTTTTATCATCAGGAACAGATTGAACATTTTGCTGAACATTTAAAATATTCTCATCACGTTTTTACACTTAAAGCGCATTTAGAAGTTTGTATTCTTCGTGATAAAGGAAGAAAGAATAGTTATGGTCAAGATGCAGCAACTGCAGTTCATGGTATGGTCAATAAGTTTGATTATGGTACGGTTGTTGATACAGAGAATAAGGATGTTGAGCAGACAGTTAAAGAGATTGTTGGGCATTTATGTTAATTTTCATTCTAAAAAAACCAAAATAATTTAAAGAAAAAGAAATATATACAAAATATTCAGATATATTATTAGGAGTTGATACATATGAAGATACTAACGATACACGCAGACTTTATTGAATTTCAAGCTAAAAAGAAAGCTTTCAAAGGTGCTGAAGCAGATGTTGAAAAAGGCAGTAGCGAAAGAGTAGAAGAATGTTTAGTAGTTTTTACTGCTGTAGAAAAGCGAGACGAAAGTAATACTAAAGCAATTATCAAAAAGTATATTGCTGAAATTGAAGATATTGCTGAGAAAGTTAATACAAAAACAATTGTCCTTTACCCTTATGCACATTTAAGTTCTTCTTTATCTAATCCAAAAGTTGCAGAAGAAGTAATGAAAGAAACAGAAAAGTTGCTTCAGAAAGACTATCAAGTTACTAGAGCGCCGTTCGGTTGGTACAAGTCTTTTGATGTAAGTTGTAAAGGTCATCCCCTTTCGGAACTAAGCCGAGAGTTTTCTGTTGAAGAAGGAAAAGATGGAGATGGTGGAAAAGAAGTTGAAGAAGAAGTAAACATGCCGAATCTTTTGAAAAAAATGTCTCAGGTACATATGACTGCTCCGCGCGGAAAGAATGATCAGAAAAGTAATGTGGAATTGGGAAAAGAACTTGATTTATATTTTGTTAGTGAGATTGTTGGTGGCGGTTTACCACTATTAACTTCTAAAGGAGCAACGATTAAAAGAGAACTTGAACGATTTGTAACTGATGAAGAAATCAAGCGAGGTTATTTACATACTTCTACTCCAATAATGGCAAAAAGTGATTTGTATAAAGTTTCTGGTCATTGGCAGCATTATAAAGATGATATGTTCTCTTTACAAGTTAGGGGAGAAACTTATGCTTTACGTCCAATGACTTGTCCTTTCCAATTTATTATTTATAAACATAAACCTAGAAGTTATAAAGACTTACCTCTTAAGTATGCAGAATTTGCTCAACTATTTAGAAATGAAAAGTCTGGGGAACTAAGAGGGTTAACTCGTGTTCGACAATTCACTTTAGCAGATGCTCATGTAATTTGTCAACCAGAAAACCTAGAAAAAGAGTTTGCCCAGGTTCTTGATTTAGTTAAATTTATCATGGAAAAACTTGGAATTAAAGATATCTGGTACAGATTTTCTAAATGGGATCCAAAAGATAAAAAAGGGAAATATATTAACAATCCTGAAGCGTGGGAAGATTCTCAAAACTCAATGAGAAAAATTCTAAAAAAACTGAAAGTTGAATTTGTTGAAGTAGAGGATGAAGCGGCTTTTTATGGTCCTAAACTGGATATCCAATACAAAGATATTTACGGGAAAGAAGATACGTTGATTACTATCCAAATTGACTTTGCTCTTCCTGAAAGATATGATTTAACTTACACTGATAATGAGAGTAAAGAAAAACGTCCAATGGTAATTCATCGCTCGTCTTCTGGTGCTACCGAAAGAACTATGGCCTATTTATTGGAAAAATATCAAGGAAAGTTTCCAGCATGGTTAAGCCCGGTTCAGGTTAAAGTTGTTACAGTTACAGATGATAATGTTCCTTTCGCTAAAGAAGTTATGGCTAAACTAGTTGATGTTGGTATTCGAGTTGAGTTAGATGACCGTTCGGAATCAATGGGTAAGAAAGTTAGGGATGCACAAATGGAAAAAGTGAATTATGTTGTTACCATTGGTGATAAAGAAGTTGAGAAAAAAACTCTTGCTGTTCGAAATAGAGAAGGAAAAACTAAGTTTGATGTAAATGTTGATAAGTTCGTTGAGGATTTATTGAAAGAAATTTCGGAGAAAAAAGTTTAATTTTATTTATTTTTAATTTTGTTTCAAATGGTGGTTTTGACTACTTTGCAATAACTAATTATCAAAAAGTTTATATAGTTTTACTCCTATTATTATTTTTATGATTGGGAAATGGAATCGAACAAGAATTGGTCGAATGCGGTTAGATGCAATTTTAGAAGATGATAAATATTTAGACCGATTATTAATTGGACGTGATTCTCCTATTGATGGAGGAGTTTATCTTGGCGGAAATGAACGAGAAGCAATTGTAGTTAATTCTTGTGATTCTCCTCAGTTACAATTAGCTTACAAAGAAGTAAAAAAAAGGTCTCTTGATGATTCGGGTGAAGTTCGTAGAGGGAAAATATTACAATCAGTTTATGAACTTACTAACGAAAAAATGAAATTTTCTGAAATTGAAGTTGCAAGAGTTATTGACGAACATTCTGTTGATAAAGATGGAAAAATATCTTTAGGTATATTTTTACAAGAAGGGTATGGTGTTTGTCGGCACATGGCTTTATTATCTGCTTTTTTACTAGAAAAGTTTGTTGAAGAAGGACATATTCGGGGAAAACCTAGTGTGGACAGAAATTCTTGTTTTCATAATGCTCATGCTTGGTGTCGGTATAAAAATCATTCTGGTGAAGTGTACATTCTTGATTCAGCAAAAAGTTTTATAGGGACATTAGAAGATTCTAAAGAAATAATGAACTGGGAATATTTTAGGGATAATGATAAAATTAATATTTCTGATTAACTAGTTTTAATTGAGAATTAGCGCAAACTATCAAAAATAGAAAATATTTTTGGAAGTTCACTCATTTCATTCGCAAATTATATAAACCATAAAATATTCCTTTACTTTGGTGTATAGATGGAATTATTTATTTTTCAAAACATTCTTATTGCTTTAGCGCTAGGTGCTCTTATCGGTTTGGAAAGAGAATATGCTCGTTACAGAAAGCGTGGCCACGATTATGCTGGGATTAGAACATTTCCTTTAATTGCTTTATTTGGTTTCATTTCAGCTTATTTAGGGGAGATTATTTCTCCTTGGATTCTGTTGATTGGGATAGTTCTTTCTGGGGCGTTAATTATTATTGCTTACTTTACTCTTGCGCAAAATTCTCGTCAGTACATGGGCGCAACCTCAGAAGTTGCTGGTTTTTTGACTTTTTTTTTAGGTGTACTTACATTTTATGGGGAAATTACTTTTGCAATAATTTTAGCTGTAATCGTAACAATTATTCTTTACGCTCGTTCAATGTTGCACCATTTTGCTAAAAAGATTAAAACTAAAGAAATGGCGGACACTTTAAAGTTTGCAGTAATCGCTTTCGTGATTCTTCCTCTTTTACCTAACAAGGGTTACGGTCCCTTGGAAATGTTTAACCCTTACGTAATTTGGTTAATGGTGGTTTTCATTTCTGGGATTGGGTTTGCTGGTTACATTTTAATGAAATGGTTCGGTGAGAAAGGAATTACTTTAGCCGGCATTCTTGGCGGGTTAGTTAGCAGTACTGCCGTAACTTCCAGTTTTGCTGCGAGAAGTAAGAAAGAAAAAAAGATTTATCGGGCATTAGTTTTAGGTGTTGTTCTTGCCAATTCAATCATGTTTGTTAGAATTTTGATTGAGGTTTTTGTAATTAACAGAGAACTTCTTCCCTTAATGATTCTACCTCTTTCAATCTTGATTGCTGTTTGTGCAGTGTTCTCTTACGTTTTATGGAGAAAAGCTAAAGATGCTAAAGGTAAAGTTGAGTTAAGTTCACCATTTACACTTGGGCCGGCATTAAAGTTTGGTGCTTTTTTTGCAATCATTCTCGCTTTAGTAAAATTGGGTGATGTTTATCTGTCTACTAAAGGAGTTTACTTGGTAAGTTTTATTTCCGGTTTTGCAGATGTTGACGCGATAACTGTTTCTTTATCACAGTTAGCAAAAACTACTTTGGATTTGGAAACTGCTCGTAACGGAATAATTCTTGCTGCATTAACCAACGTTGGTGTTAAAGGCGGAATTGCTTACATATTCGGAGATCGAGAAAAGTTTGGTAAAATTATTGTTAGTTTATATGTTGTTTTAATTCTTATTGGCTTGGCAACAATTTGGTTATTATAATTTTTATTTTTTGGATGTGTTATAGGTTATTTTCTAGAATAGAAATATTTTTAACTATTGTCTTATCAATTATTTTATGGAACCTATTGTTGAGAAAATACTGGATGATAACTTTCGAGAGATTATTGACCAGTCTGCTAAACGTAGATTTAAAGATATTTCTTTAGCTACTAAAGACTATTTAGCAAAAATGTTAACTTCATTTGCTAGTCCAGAAAAGTTGTTCAAAGAGTATCATTTTGGTGCTGTTTCTGGTTATGGTTTAGAACCAATAACTTTTCAACTTGCTAATTGTTTAGAATCTGAAAGTACAAGTATTCACGCTTCACGCTTAAGAAATTTAGGTGATCATTGTTTATTTCTTACAGGCTATCTTTATGATTTTGTAAGGAAAAGAGGAAAAAGTCAAGTAGATTTTCATTATCAAGTTGGTTCTTCTGCTTATTTACAGTTGGGTCAATCTTTAGAAAATAATACTTTTACTGAACTGGGTGATCGTTTTGTAAACCTTAGTACTTTGATTGGTGATTTACATTTACCGCAACTAGAAGGGAAAAAGTTATTTGATCTGTATGAACAATGGTTAATAACTAAAGATGAACGTTACGCTTCTTTGTTATTAGCAAAAAACTTTACTTTAACAGACAAAAAAATAATTTAGTTAAAAAAATTCAATTTTCTGTTCTGGTTGATTTTCATCTTCTTCATTTTGATCTTTATCAACTAAATTTAAGAAACTATTAAAGTTTGGTGCGATGTCCTGGACTGGTTCTGTTGCCGTTGTTGTTTCTGTTTCTGTATTAGGAGAAGGATTAGCAAACATGCTCATCATATTGGACGAATTTACTTCTTTAACTGGTTCAGTGTTGTTACTTGTTTCTAAAGTTGTATTGGTAGCAATTGTTCCTTTATTTTCTAGAATATGAGTAAGAATATGTAATACTTTACGGATATCTTCATGAGTGTCATGTTTTGTGTCAATTGTTATCTTCATCTGGGATCACCTACACTAAAGAAAATATTGTTAGTATATAATATTTACTACTCTGTTACCCAAGTTTTAAATAGTAATTTCTAATTTTTGAAAATGATTTCGAAGCAACCAATAAAATGACTGATATTGCAGATAAGTTTAAAATTGAACTTGAAAAAAGTAGATCTAAGAAATTGGTTGATTTACTAATTTTAATTAATAAAGTTCCTGAAACTTATTCTGTTTGTTCCGATAATGGAAACACAAAAGTTATGATCCCTCTTGGTAATCATCACAATTTGATGGGACAATTGAAGACCTATTTGAATTCCATTAAAAATAGCCATGAACAAAAGTATTCTTATTCTGAAATGTACGGTGTTATTCAAACTAATTTAACTGCGAAAGAAGCAACTTCTTTGTACGGGAACAAAAAGTTTAAAGGAAAAGTCACTTTTTTACCCGGAGATCTAACGGTAATATTAAAACCTTAATTTTGAAAAGAAGAAATGCGCCCGCCGGGATTCGAACCCGGATCACCGGCTCTCTTTGAAAAGAGCAGCAAGTTAACTTCTCCAGCCTTGGAAGGCCGGGAATCTAGAACACAAAATTGTGTTTTTCTAGCCATTAAACTACGGGCGCATCTTACTGATTATTTGATATTTTCTTTATAAAATTATCGTATTTATTTCTATGTTTTTTATTTGAACTTCCAATCTCTTTAAAAAACAGTTTTATTTGTTCTTGTTTATATACACATAAATTCTTTCCACTAACACTTGGTTTATAATTTAAAAATATTAACGCTTGCTTTACTTCTTCTAAATATGGTGGATCTCTACTAGCAATCGATATTACCATACTTGTTTTTCGGCGTAAATAAAAACTCCCATCAGTATCAAATAAACCTCTGATGTATGGTCTTAATAACTTTTTTCTTTTAAGTATTTGTTTTGGGATATGGAGGCTTCCTTTTTTCTTTCCTTTTGGGATTTTAAATTTATTTGTTAAAAATTGTGAAAGCATTTTCGAATTAACTACACTTTTTATTGTATTATTATGGTCTTGTTCTTTAATTTTTACATTGACTTCAAACAAGTCCCTAAATAATCTTGACACATGATTGAGAATATAATCTCTATCATCTTTTCTATGACAGGTTACAGAAATCTCGTGGTTTATATTTGAAAGATGACCATCTCCTGCTAAAATGCCTAATAATTCTGCTAAATCTTCATTTGTTTTTTTAACTTCTTTTATGATTAATGTTTTGTTTTTTATTACAATGTATGATTTATGTGTAGGGTCTATTTTTATAAGATGGCATAACTTTTCATAACAGTTAATAAATCATTTACAGATTTATTCAAACTAACCTTTTCAAAAAGAAACTTTAATCTGGCCGCTTCAATTCTACTAATTTCTAAAAAGTCAACAATAATTCTGTCTAAATGATCCGCGTTTCTAACCACTATACTGATTGCTTCTTTTTGTTTTTCATTGAGCTTACCAAAATATTCTCCCTCTAACATTTGTAACTGTGCTTTTAATGGAGTCATTGGACTTCTTAATTCGTGTGAAGTTATTGATAAAAATCTGGTTTTAGCACTTTCAATTCCTTTTCTTTCACTTTTTGTTTGAGACAAAGCAATAATGGTCTTATTGAACGTTTCTCCTAATTCTTGTAATTCATCTTTGCTTTTGATATCTACTCTGACTTTGAAATTACCTTTTTTTAATTCTTCTGCAGCTCTAGATAATTCTGCTATCGGTTTAGTAAACTTCCGGGAGAAATATAATGAAGTTAGAATTATTATTATTCCTAACAATAAAGTAATCGATAAAACTCTGTTTCTTAATTTAATTGCCGGAGTGAAAGCTATTTCTAAAGGGAGATGAATAAGCAAAATCCAATCATTACCTTTAAAGTCAAGGTGTCCTTGTTGTCGGGAAAAAGCCATTAACGCTTTTTCTTTATTAACAGTTGTAAAGTGATCCATCACCCCTACGGGGGTAAATTTTTGAATATTTATCATTTGTAAATGAGATGACAGTTTATCTTCCAAAATACCAGTTGGATCGTGATTGGAATATAATAACAATCCTTCTTTGTCAATCAGATCTATTTCAAAATTAGTTTCTTCAACTAGTTCAACTGTTCTGACAATATCATACAACTTAGATGAAGGCATTCTCGCTACCACTACACCAAAAGTTTCTCCATTTTTATCTTTGACGGGAGAAGCAAAATAGATGATTGGTACTTTCAATTCTTCCGCCTCTCTGATATCACTCGCAGCACTAATTTTTCCTTCTAAGACATCTTCCCAATACGGAGTTAGACTATGTTTTTCACCTAAATGTAATCCTGCCGTATCAGCAATTCTAACCCTCTCTAAATCAAAAAAAGAAAGAGAAGAATAAACTTTGTAAGTATTTCTAAATTGAAGTAATCTTAATGTTTTTTCTTGAGGAGTAGAATCACGTGAATTAATAATAAGGTCTTGAGCAATTATCTGAACATCGGAATACCTTTCAAAAAAACTTCGATCAATCTTATCCATGATGTGGAAAGCATCTTCTTTTAATCTTTCTGAGATTTCATTTTGGAGAGTGTTAATATTAGATATGTAAACAAATGAAGAAATAAAAATTATCGAAATCAAAACAATACTTAACAATAAAATAGTTATCTTATTAGCGAATTTCATTTATCTTTTCATCCCTATTTTCATCCCTATCTTTGTTTATTTTTATTCAATATTCTTAACAAATTTTGATTCAACTATTTTATCAAAATCTGGAATTGAACTCAACTGGCCCCGAGAAATGTAAAAATCAGCAATAATCCTACCTGAACCATACAACGAAGTTGTTTCTTCTTTATCTTCCATCGCTGCCACATTTTCTTTTAGGTTAGGAAGAATTACTCCTTCAATCCCTTCATTCATTTCTTCTTGAGGAATGTTTTCAGCTGCAGACATAATTTCTAATGCTTCCTCTCGATCAGTATAAACAAAATTTCTAGCTTCCAAAAGAGATTTAACAATTGCTTCTACTTCTTTGGGTCTTTCTTTAATTATTTTTGAGTTAAAAGTTAATACATCAGTAATAATTCCAGGAACGTCTCCTGCTTTACCCAATATTTTATATCCTTTTTCCAATGCTTCGGAAGTTGTTGGTTCCCAAGTATGTCCTGCATCAATTTTGCCTTCTTCTAAAGCAGTTAAGACGTCTCCGGCAAAAACTGATTCAAATTGAATCTCTGATTCTACTAAGCCTTCCTTTTCGGCTGCAGAAAGAGCAAAAATATGTGAAAAAGTATTAACTCCTTCAATTCCAATTTTCTTTCCTTTTAAATCAGCTAATGAATTGTATTCAGGTTTACCAATAATCACATCTCCTGTATCAGAATAATCTGTTACATATACTACTTTGGAAGAAATTCCCTCTGAATTATGAAAAATGGTATCCACATAAACCTCAAAAATCCCATCCGTATTTCCATCAGTATACAACTCCTGGGCTTCAGAATATTCTTCTTTTAAGATCAGTTCAACTTCAACGCCGTTCTTCTCAAAGAAACCTTTCTCTTGAGCAACAAAAGCATGGGCATAACCTGGCCAAACATTGATCGCGATTTTGATTGGTTCTTGAGAAATTGTTTTATTTTCTTCTGTACAACCGCTAATTAAAATAGTAGTCAAAATAGTTAGTAAAACTAACATTATAGTAATAATCTTCTTCATTTTCTATCCCCTCTTTTTTTAAATAATTTTTAATTAATAAAATAAATTAAATTCAATAATTAACTTAATCTAATGCACTTTTGATTCTTTCATTTAATCGTAATTACTTTATCAACATACATTCCACATTTCTGAATCATACTTTTATGTTCTGCTACATCTAAAGCATAGAAAACACCTTTTGTTCCACTTTTTTTAATCGTGCTTGCTAAACTAGAAATAAATCTTGAAACAGTTT
>CAZXEM010000038.1:0-10538 GCA_964639875.1 uncultured Methanosarcinales archaeon
CCCCCAATTCCTGATAAGGAAGAAATATTTATTGACCTCTCACCAAAATTTAATAATATTAGGTGTCAAGATGGTTTAGGTGCGTGTACTGCTTTCGCAGCAACTTCCATTTTTGAATACATTCTTCAAACTGGTTACAAATTTCCAAAAAAAGAATTATCTCCATTATTTTTGTGGTACAAAACTAGAGAAACGATTGGTTCAACCAAATCTAATACCGGACCAAGAACTTGTGTTATCCCCATGAAAAATCTTGCCGATAGTGGTGTCTGTTTAGAAGAAGTTTGGCCTTTTGAAGATAGTTCCAGTAATAAATGGAAAACCGAACCTAGTAACCCCGCTAAAAATGATGCATTTAGTAAAAAGATAGGTAAATATTATTCATTAGATAAAAATGATCCTGATCAATGGGTCTACGAACTAAGAGGAGGTAACCCGATTAACATTGGAGTACATTTTCCTTCAGACATGTCTTATCCGTATAAGAACAAATTTTACGACAATTTTAATCCCCCATCTGGTGGTGGACATGCAATGGTAATTGTCGGTTATCATTCACACTATCCGTATAAAGGTAAAGGTATAAAAGCGTTTAAAATCAGGAACAGTCATGGAATTGATTGGGGAAATAATGGTTATACTTGGGTGCCAGCAGAAACTCTTAAAAAAATACTTGCTGAAGATCTGCTTGTAATCAAAGGTTGGCAGAAAGATGAACCAAAAAAAGATTTACAGAAATTAAAAATTTCTGGCCGAGTTGTTTTTGACCCTGATGATAAATTAGATTTGAATAAAAGTACCGGTAAACAAATTTATGATGCAGAATTAGAAGGTTTTGAAACCGGACATAAATTCCATGTTGGTGTTATGGCCCAAATTAAAGGCAAATTAGTTCCTCCTCTTAAAGAAATAGAAATTGATAATAAAAAAGATACTTCTGGCAGGTTCGAATTAGAATTTGAAGCTGACCCCAGCCAATTTGAACAAATTAAACATAAAATTAACGGGATTAATTTAAAGAAACAACCTGCAGGTGTAATAGTTTACAAACGAACTGAAGGAAAAAAAGAAGTATATTTTCATATAGTCAGTTTTAAAAAATCTTTTGCAGGTAGAGGTGGAGAAGGGACAACTTATTCAGATAATCCTCGTTCTAATTTAGTTAAAGGTAATGAAAAATTAAAGTTTTCCGGCAGACCGATTACGTTTAATAAAGATCATACTCATGAAAAGAATGTAATTATTCCTATCTTCGGTCCGCATGAAAAAGAACCTGAAGAAATTATTGATGATGAAAATAAAAAGAAATTAACTAAGACTTTAAAGAAAGTTAAAAAATTAGCCGTAGATGAAAAAGGAGCAACTGCTGCTTTGTTTAAATATTCTCAAGAATTGAAAGAATTAATTGAACAAATAAAGTTAGAAGAAGACGTAACTAAACGTGAATTAAAAAAAGCTGAAGATTTAGTAAGATATATTGGTCGTTCCGAAAGAACCGAATATAAATTTGAAAAAAGATTAAAAACAGAACTGAAAAAGTTGATTGAAGAATTATTTTTAATCAAAGGAACAGAAATTTACGTGAAAACAGCTGAAAAAATTTATGAAGATATTGAAAGATCTAACAAATATATACTCACTTTTGATTCTCGTTATACCGGACAAATAAAAAAAATTATAAATAAATTAAAACTAGAACATATAAAATTAACAGACAACAAAAAGGAAAAAGGAAAAATTAAGAAAAATATTGACGATTTATGGAACGAATTATTAAATAGTATGAGTAAAATTATTCGTTGGAGTAACGGAATTCAAGTAAGGCTAAATGATCTAATAGAATTTGAAGAACATATTAAAAAAGTTGAAATATATAATAAACATATTAACGCAATCAAAAAAAATCCAATTATTTAACATCTAAAGAATAGAATTCTTAAAGAAATATTTATATAACTTAACTTTTTATATAAGAGTATTAAGATTAATTTATTATTTAAAAAAAAAGGTGATCCTCAATGAAACTTAAATATATTATTTTACCAACATTAATTTTGATCAGTTTAATTTCTGTAGGTGTTCTTGCAGCAGTACCAACGCCAGGAGATTATGTTTCCAATACTGGTGCAGGAAGTATCTTTTCAGATGTCCTTTCATTCTTTAAAGGCTTATTCAGCGGTAATGCTAGTATAGAAGATGCTTACTTTATTTCGTTCATCCTTTACTTTGTAATTTTTGTAGCTATTTTCATGGAAGGGATCAGAAATGTAAAATTGTTTGGTGCTAAGGGCGAAGTTAACAAACAAGGTAAAATTTTTGCAGTAGCAGCTTCAGCATTATCAACATTTGCTATTTTTATTGCAGAAACTAATACTGGAGTAAGCACTACAGAAAGACTTAATTATCTTCTAGCTCCGTTCGGAGTTTGGGGTGGATTAGCAATAGCTGCTATTGTCGCTTATATAAGTTTCAAACTGGTCCATAATAGTGATGCTCTTAAAGAAGAAATTATGTTAGCAATCGCTGTTGCTATTTCTGTGGGAGCAACGTTCGCAGGGTTTCTGTTAAGTTTAGACAACCTTATTGGTTGGGGATTTTTAATCATGCTTCTAGCAATGATTATTGCCGCTATTAGAGCTTTTACTTTAAATCGTGCTGAAGGTGCCGGTGATAGAAAAGCAGAACGAGAACATAAAAGACAGAGTGAAATTAATCGTTACAAAGTTGCAGACGATGCAAGAAAGAAACGAAGGGAAAGAGAAAGAAGGGAAACCCATATCCGACATCCTAAAGGTTATATGGTTAAAGCAATTAATGATTGTGATGACGTAGTCAATTCGTTAAAAAAGAATGATAAAGAGAAAGCTGCGAAAAAAGCTAAAGAACATTTACATGATTTGAAAAATCACCTTGAACATGCAACCCATCATCTTAAAAGGATTAGAGGAAAAGAACATGGTGCAGCGTACAATCACTTTGACCAGCTTTATGCTCATTCAGGAACAGCTTTAACACTTGCCGAAAATATTAAAATCCCTAAACCTACAGATTCTGATTGGGATAATAAGATTCAAGAAATTGAGAATGAAATTAATCAGATTAAACCAATCTGTGGGTCCATAATTCAAGCTTTAGACGAATTTGTTGATATTGCTCGTGCTCAAGAAGATAAAGATAATGCTGCTGCAAAAGCAGCAAGTAAAGCTTCTGAAGAGACTACAAAAAGAGAAGATGCTGAAGATGAAGCTACTAAGAAAAAAAGAAGAAAGAAAAAACTTAAACCAAGAGCGGTAGTAGAAAAATAAAAAAAATTATTCATCAATATATTCATAAATAATTACTCTTTCTATTTCTTTTTCTTTATTATACTCAGAAACAGTAACATAATCAACTCCAGGGTTAATAGTCCATGGTTCGTCTTCATCCAAATGATACACCGGAACGTCTACACCATCAACTTTTGTAATTTCAATACCTTTCTGTTTCATTAAATCATTAAAAAAGTTTTTAGGAGGATTTAAACGATCACCAATATGTTTGTTACCAACTTGCATACCGTGAAAATGTCCACCGTAAGTACAACTTGCATTTGCAGAATATTCTACAGTGATTTCACTAGTATCTGGTTCCCAACCATTAGGATTTCCAGTACGATTGTTAGGTAATTTATGAGCCAAATATATGTCAATCTCATCTATTACACCTAACCTTTCTCGTTCTTTCTCTTGATATTCAACAACCTGTGGAAGTATACTTTTATTATGAGTTAATCTGTCAACATCATTTTTTCGATTCTCACTTCTAGCTTTTTCTATTTTTTCATCAAGATTAGTAGCTAAATTTCCTGAATTATAATCAACCATATGTTCTTTTAATACAGGGTGTAAAAATTGATTTTGAAATAATTGAGGAACTTCCCAAGAGTTAATATTACCCTTTAATATAAATTCAATTCCTGATTTTCCTTTTACAACTTCTTTTTCAGTCGTTTCTAAAAAAGTAACGCCTTTACCTAAATGTTCATAACCAATAGTTAAATCATGGTTTCCTAAAACACCGTAAACTGGAGCTAAATCACTAATTTTCTTAAATTCATCAGCTAATTTCTGATAAGATTCATTAAATACATCTAAAGCAGACTCAGCAGCCCCTTCCATAACTAATGCATTTTTTTTATCAATAATTGCATGCACTCCTTTTTTTTGTTCATCAGTAAATTGATCAGGATTTACATTACCTTCTTCATCAGCAAGTTCCGCAATCATTTCTTGTAAATCAGTATCAATTGTTTGAAAATCTTCTGTTTCAGCTACTGCTTGAAACCCTTGTTTAATAACTCGATCAATAGTTCCTAATCCAGATTCAGTTTGTTGACATTGAATAAAATCCCCGGAATATAAAGTAACATCAATATTTTGATGGCCAGCTAAGAATTCTTGAATGGCTTCCAATTTAGCATAATCTTCGTGAACATCCGAGAAATGTAAAGCGCGTAATTCCACCATTTTATAAGCTTAAAAAGGGGCTTTAGTATATAAATGTTTTGGTATTTTTGTTACTATTTAGTGGCAACTTGGTGATTTTAACGAAAATAAGATTTAAACACTAAAAATATCACAAATCATCTAAAAAAGAACTTAACTAAGAAATTATTCAACTGTAACTTTCTGGCCTAAAGCTTGGCCAGGTAAACCTTTATCTGCAAAAATAGCTCTAACATTACCATTTCTACCATGTAAAGCTGAGATTTTACCTTTAATATCATTACCAGTAGGTGTTTTCCAAGTAACTGTTTTACCAATAGATTTTTCAGCTTCTTCAGCATTATCAGCTACTTTAAGAATCATCTGTTTAGGGTTAATATGATGTCGTCCTTGTCTAAAATGCATTACTATTGCTTCCATGTTTAATCTAGAAACGAGGGTTATTTAAAAAGCTTTTCGTTAAAATGATTTTTCCTTACAATTTATCCTATCTTATCAAAAACATAAATCCTTAAAAATGGAAAGATTAACATCTAAACTATGACTAAAGGCCAAGTTGTTTCAGGAGATTTCGGTAAAATAGTAATGCGAATCAAAACAGATCAAGAAGTAGAATTGGGAGAATTAGTAGTTATTGAAAATAATGGTGAAAAATTTATTCTTCAAGTTTACGATTTAGTTTATGGTAGCCAGATATCGCAACAAAATCTGGAGATGGTTGCTGGGATGAGTTTAGAAGAAGAAAGTTCATTTTCAATCATGGACCAAAATCTTAGAAATTATCAACTAGCTTTCTTGAAACCAATTCTTAACATTGGTCAAAAAAGTAAAACCTGTAAAAAATTGCCCGCTTTTTTTACTAAAGTAAGAGAGATTACTAAAGAAGATTTATCGTTTATTACTACTCCAGCAAACCCTTTATTTCTAGGCAAACTAAGATCAGGAAGTAAAGAGATGGACTTTAACGTTTTTCTTGCTGGTAAAGATGTTTTAAGTCATCATGTTTTAATTCCCGCATCAACAGGGAAAGGAAAATCTAATTTAATGTCTTGTATCCTTTGGGACATTTTAAAAAATAATTATGCAGGGATGTTAGTTCTTGATCCGCACGATGAATATTATGGTCGAACGGGATTAGGATTAAAAGATCATCCACAAAAAGATAAAGTGAGTTACTATACTCCCAGTACTCCGCCACCAGGCGCAAGAAGCTTAAAAATTAATTTGAAAAAATTAAAACCTGAACATTTCCAGGGTGCTATCTCCTTATCTGATCCACAAAAACAATGCCTCTATGCTTATTACCGAAAATTCAAAGAAGAATGGATAGCATCCATGTTAGGAGAGAAAAGAATTGAAGGCATCCATTTCCACGAAGATACAATTTCAGTAGTTAAAAGGAAATTAATCTCATTATTAGGATTAGAATTAGTAGATGAACAATTGTATTGTCAAGGAATTTTTGATTTTGTTGCTGGAGAAAATACTATCAGCGAGGTTTGTCAAGATTTAGAACAAGGAAAAATTGTTATCATTGATACTAGTTATTTCTCTGGAGCAATTGAAATCATGATTGGCAGTTTGATTACTACAGAAATATTTGAAAAGTATAAGTATTATAAAAAGAATGGCCAATTAGATGAGAAACCAGTGATTTCTATAGTCTTAGAGGAAGCGCCAAGAGTTCTGGGTAAGAAAGTTCTTGAACAAGGCAGTAACATTTTTGAAACTCTTGCTAGAGAAGGTAGAAAATTTAAAGTTGGTTTAATTGCAATTACTCAACTTCCAAGTGAGATCCCAAAAAATATCCTTGCTAATATGAACACGAAAATAATTTTAGGAATAGAAATGAATTCTGAACGACAAGCAATAATTGAATCATCTCCACAAGATTTATCTCAAGATAACCGTAACATTGCTGCTTTAGATAAAGGCGAAGCTTTGGTAACAAGTACGTTCACTCGGTTTGCAGTTCCGGTAAAAGTTCCTTTATTCAAAAAATTTACTGAAGAAGGAAAAGAAGAAACTCAATTTGAACAGAGTTATTCAGGAATTGGGTTTTAGTTAATTATATAAACTTCTAATATTTCATTTCAGTAATGAAACATAGTCTGAAAATAACAATAATTATGTTAACAATATTTCTCCTAGCACAATTTATCGGCATTGGTATTATTTACAATTATATTGATACGGGTAAAAGTTTAGAAACTGGAGAAACAGTTTTCAAAGAGTTACCTATTGGAGAGAGACCGCCAGTAGAAGAAGGAACTTCTTTTATTTTCATTATCCTCGCAGTACTTATTGGGACCGGACTTTTATTACTCATTATCAAGTATAACTGGATCTGGATTTGGAAAATATGGTTCTTGTTAGCAGTAGTAATTGCTTTAACAATTGCCGGAACAGCTTTCATGAAAGCAGAAATCGCTTTAGTCCTTGCTCTTGGTTTTGCTATTTGGAAGATATTCAAACCTAATGTGTGGGTACAAAATATTACTGAACTGTTCATTTACGGTGGTTTAGCAGCAATCTTTGTTCCCATGTTTAATATGTGGTCAGTAACTATTTTATTAGTTTTAATTTCTATTTATGATGCTTACGCTGTTTGGAAATCTAAACATATGATTACTTTAGCTAAATCACAAACAAAAGCAAAAATATTTGCTGGATTAATGATTCCTTACACATTAGGTAAAAATGTATCTAAAACAGTTAAGAAAAAAATCAAAGATAAAAAGAAAACGACTAAAAAAGTTTCCATTAAAGTTCGAACTGCTGTTTTAGGTGGTGGTGATATAGCGTTCCCATTAATTTTTGCTGGTGTTATTCTTAAAGAAATTGGATTGTGGCAAGCATTAATTATTCCATTCTTTGCTTTATTAGGATTAGGAATATTAATGTGGAAAGGTAAAGAGAAAAAGTTCTATCCTGCAATGCCATTCATATCTGCTGGCTGTTTTTTAGGATTAGGAATAATTTATTTATTAGGTCTTTTCATTTAGAAAGGAAAACTATAAATAATAATTAATTGTTTAATACTATACATAAAGGAGGATACTAAAATGGGCTGGTTTCACAACACAGAATTAAACGAAATTCAAGCATTAATTGAGAGGGGAGAAGTTTCTATTATAAAAGAAGCACAAACAAAATTAAAAGCACGTTTAGACAAAAGATTTAATAAGAAAGAATTAGAAAAGGTTATTAATAATATTGGAATAAATTTAGAAAGTTTTTCAGATTTTCAAAAAGGAGCAGAATTTGAATTAACACGAAACAATCAAGATCAAGCTTTAAAATCTATTAAAAATGCAAAAATCAGTCTTAAAAAATTAAAAACTAATATAAAACATTTAGTTGAAATTGAAAAAATTTTAGAAGATTAAATAAGTTACTTTTTTTATTAAGTTAATTAACTATAACCTCGAACAGGACCTTTATAATCACCATAACTTTCTGGAGAAATCAGTAAACCGTCCCGAGCAGCAATTGTTTGAACACCGGTAAGTCTTTGAATTTCTCTAGCTTCCTGAAGTGGATCAGCTTTTAACATTTCCAGCCCGAAATGAGTGATTACTACCAATTTTGGTCGAACATGGGAAACAATTTTTATTGCTGACTGTGTATCCAAGTTCAAACCTTTACCCTTATCTCCGGGGTAAGGGACGTTTAAAATTAAAATATCTGAACCCATTAAAGCATCTAATAGTTGTGGAGTTAATTTTGTATCACCTGTGTAACTTAAAGTGAATTTTGGACAAAAGAATTTGAAACCAATTGCAGTAGGATCAGAATGTTCTACCGGTAAAGCGTTAATTTCTATCAATTCAATAGCAACTTTATGATTTTTTTCAAGAGTAATAATCTTTTCTGCTAAATTTTGATGATGTTTAGTTAACAAAGGATGACTATTTTCAATGTTTTGGAACGTTGATTTGCTACCCAAAATAATTCCCCGATGTTCAATCCCTGAATGAGTCATTGCATCAATTACAACGTTTAAATCGTTACAATGGTTAATATGGCAATGAGAAACTAAAACCGCAGTAGTGTGATGAAGGTTAATATTATACTCTCTAGCTTTATTTAAAGCGCCAGGACCAGGATCAAGATGGAATTGAAGGTCTTCTAATTGTAAGATTATTCCCCCTGAAGCTCGAAACTGCTTAGTTACCACTGCAGAACTTCCTGCTGTTCCTAAGAAGATTATACTTGACATGATATCAACTTTTTTTGTTAATGAGTGTTTTAAGTTAATAAAGATTATTATTGTGGAATATGGATTTTTCAAGTCAATTTTTCATAAGGTTTATAAAAAGAAAATGCGCTGATTTAACTAATTAGTGTGTAGATGTTACTTTTGAATTAATTTATAAATTATAATCAATTATTTTATAGGAGGAGAATTAAAATGTCAAACAATGTTCAACCAATATTTATCATGCCTGAAGATACGCAAAGAACTACTGGTAAAGACGCTCAACGTAACAATATTGCTGCTGCAAAGGCAGTAGCACAAACTGTAAGAACAACTCTGGGACCAAAAGGAATGGACAAAATGGTTGTTGATTCTATGGGTGACGTTATCGTAACCAATGATGGAGTAACGATTCTTAAAGAAATCCAGATTGAACATCCTGCTGGAAAAATGATTGTAGAAATTGCTAAAACTCAAGAAGATGCAGTAGGGGATGGAACAACTACCGCAGTTATTCTTGCTGGCGAACTGTTAAAAAAAGCTGAAAATTTACTTGACCAAGAAATTCATCCCACTATCCTTGCTAAAGGATATCGGTTAGCAGAACAAGAAGCGCAAAAAATTTTGAAAGAAGCTGCAATTGACGTTTCTATTAATGATGAAACTGTTCTTAAAAATATTGCTATTACTGCAATGACTGGTAAAGGCGCAGAAGCAAACAAAAGTAAACTCGCAGAATTAGTTGTTAAAGCTGTAAAAAGTATTGCAGTAGAAACAAATAATAAGTTTGAAGTTGATTTAAATTGTATTAAGATTGAAAAAATAGTGGGTGAAAGTACTGATACTAGTGAGTTAGTAGAAGGTATCGTTATTGATAAAGAAAAAGTTCATTCTGCAATGCCAGTAAAAGTTGAAGAAGCAAAAGTAGTTCTGCTTAATAGTGCTTTAGAAATAAAAAATACAGAAATTGATGCAAAAATTCAAATTACTGACCCCGCACAACTTAATTCTTTCCTTGAACAGGAAGAAAAAAGTTTAAAAAATATGGTTGAACAGGTTAAAAGTAGTGGAGCCACAGTTTTATTTTGTCAAAAAGGTATTGACGATCTTGCTCAACATTTCCTGGCAAAGGAAAAAATTCTTGCTCTTCGCAGAGTAAAAAAATCTGATATGGAAACATTAGCTCAAGCAACGGGAGCAAAAATTGTTAGTAACTTAAAAGAATTAAGTTTTGAAGATGTTGGTTATGCAGGACTAATTAGAGAGAAAAAAATTAATGATGAAGAAATGATTTTTATTGAAAAATGTAAAAACCCTAAGGCAATGACTATCCTAGTTAAAGGTGGTACGGAACATGTTGCTGATGAAATTAAAAGGGCAGTAACTGACGCAATTGGAGATTTAGCAGCAACATTAAAAGATGGTAAAGTTGTTACCGGCGCTGGGGCAATAGAAATTGAACTAGCTAAATGGTTAAGGAACTATTCTCGTAGTTTAAGTGGGAGAGAACAACTTGCAGTACAAGCTTTTGCTGAAGCAATGGAAGTCGTTCCAAGAACTTTAGCAGAAAATGCTGGTTTGGACCCGATTGATGTTTTAACTAAACTTAGAGCAGAACATGATCAAAATAATAAAAATGCTGGTTTAAACGTTTTTACGGGTGAGGTAATGGATTCTTGGCAGTGTGGAGTTATTGAACCTTTAAAGATTAAAACTCAAGCTTTATCTTCAGCTACAGAGGTAGCAGAAATGATTTTAAGAATAGATGATGTTATCTTGGGTGGAACAGGTAAAAATCAACAAATGCCACCAGGGATGGGCGGTATGCCTCCTGGAATGGGAGGGATGTGATT
>CAZXEM010000039.1:0-10410 GCA_964639875.1 uncultured Methanosarcinales archaeon
TTAGCAAATATTTTTGGAATTTGTTTTTCAATAATTCCTGGCCCGTTATCTTCAACAATCATTCTGAACCGATCATCTGAAAGTTGAATAAGTTCTACATTAATTTCTGGTAAAATCCTTGCTTCCTCGCAAGCGTCCAAAGCGTTATCTACAGCTTCTTTTACTGCGATTAGTAAAGCCTTTCTCGGATTATCAAACCCTAACAGATGTCTGTTTTTTTCAAAGAATTCCGAAATACTAATTTGTCTAGCTTTCTTTGAAAGTTCTTCTGCACTTTTCTGAACCATGACTTTAAAGAATAAAGAGACGTTTTTTAAAGGTTTTGGTGAGGTTAAACAAAAAAACTGATATGTTTCCCATATAATTATAGTCATTTTCAATTAAGAAAGTATTATAAATCTAATTTAATTATTAAGTAATAATGGACGGAAAAAAGAGGATTATTATTACGATAGTTATTTCAATTTTAGTTTTAATAGTTTTAGTGGGAGTGACGATTAATGAGAATTTGGTTGGAGAAGGTTATCGTGGGATTTATAAAAGGATTAGTAATGGGAGAATACAAAAAAACACAGATTCTATTGTTAAAAACACAGTTCCATCAATATCTGCAAAAGTCTCTTTCCCGACAAAAGTTGGTGAAATCAAAAATAATTTTTTAATGTACAAAAAGGGAATTAAACCCATTTTATGTAATGAAGATAGTAAAGGTAAAGTGGTAAATGTTGAATACGGACCAAAACCAACAAACCAGTTTGCAGCTCTTTGTTATCAAATGTTTGGAAGTTATTTCTGGACAGAATGTAATGCTGGTTCAAAAGTCGAACATCAAGGTAGCGGTAAAACACTTAATGCTGGACAATATGGTGCTTATGTTTGTGCTTTAGATAAAACAAAGAAAAAGGAGTACTGGTATAATTGTGGAGATAATACAAAAGATATCAATTTTAATCTTCCTGAGACTAAACCCATTATTGCAGATAAAGAATTTCATTGTGTGAATGATAAATGGTATAATTGCCCCAATGATAATAATCCAAAAGCTTTAATTTTCTTTCCAAATCCTGCTATTAATAAAGATCTAACTTGTGTTTCTCTGAAAAATTTAAAAGATAAAAATACCCTTGATGGTAAGAATATACAGATGAAGTATGTTTGTGAGAAAAAAATCAGTGGAATAAAAAGTGAATCAAATGGAATAGTTGAAGAAGTAATCTCACCATGGTCTGATGAAAAAACTTGTCTGCCTTCACTTAAAGATTCTGATTTTATTCCTGGAAATGTTATGAATGAATATGCAACAAGCGAATCTAATTATAGGTATCCTGGTCCTCAAGTATATAATAAGTACGTTAATAGTAACGCAATGAAGTTTGACCTTTTATCTGCATATTATTATTCTGATTTGGCTGCTGAATTCTGGAAAGGGTATGGATGGGATAATTCGAAATATCAGATAACTGTTAATTTGTGGGAATGTTGTACAGGTGGTAGTAATGGTAAAGAAATATTTATGAACCCATATCCTCAAGACATTAAAGGAGTACCTTTTTCTTCTTGGGCTTTTTTTCCTAATGCTCATGAAGTTGGCCATTCAGTTCATATATCCAAAAAACCACTTAATAATGGCGTTGATAATATCCATACAGGGATAATCATGGAGTTTTTTGCTCAATATACTGAAACAGCTGTAACAAAATCTCCTAAAACGCATACATATTTTCATAGCGATAAAATGCCTGAATCTTTTGACGTTAGCGAAAAATTGACTAATAAAAAAGTAGCAGACTTATTTGGTTGTACTCTCGACCTTGTTGATTTGTATGTAAAAGGAGAAGGTCATACTTGTGAAGCAACTGTAATGTCTCAAGTTTTAGTGTCTGTTTTGTGGAGTTTAAGGAATTCTGAAGAAATTGGAGTGGATAAAACAAATCAATTAGTATTCGAAACTATGAATTATTCTTATATAAAAAATTTGGATGGAAAAGGAGCTTATTGTGAAGAAGGGCCACAAGAAACTTATATGGAGATGTTGAAATTAGCTGATGATAAATTATATAAAGGAATTCATAAAAAAACAATAACCAATGTATTTAAAAATCATGAGATTGTAAAAGAAGGAACATGTGTGATCTCAACCATTAAGTAATTTAAGTTATTTTCCTTGATTTTTACCCAAACATAATTTCTTTCTTCTTCTTCTCTAAGAATTTGTAAACTGTCCGGTGCATAGAACCGTCAATCAACATCCCAACGGCTTGTCTAGCCAAAGCCGTCCAAACAACCTCACCGATAATGCCGACAGTTTTACCATAAACAGAAATGTAAGTATTGGTTAGCCGTTCAATTTCTTCCCTAGCTTTACCGCCTTTACCAATAATTCTACTTTTTAATCTTAACATCACGTTTTTATTTTTACCAGCAACATCTTTCAATTCAATAAGTTCCAATGCATAATCTTGTTTAGTCAACAATAAAGCAATACTGGGATTAAATCCACGAGCAATAGCTTTAACAATTTCTTTTGCTGTATATAATTTAATTCCATCATCTCCGATAATGGTAACGTCACCATCTTTAGAAATGTCTAATTCACAACCTGCTTGTTCTTCAATAAGTTTTTTAGTCTCTCCTTTAGTTCCAATAAGTACCGCGATCCGTTCTTCAGGAATTTTCAGTTCGTAAGAGAATTCATCTCCAACATTTCCAGGTTCAATGTTTTCAGGTTCAGTTTCTTCCATGTTTCTAATTTTAAAATGTTTATTTTTTAATCATATATAAAGCATTAAATGCTTTATGTACACCAGAAAATTTTCTCATTTAAGTTTCTTTTTAAAATTTTCTTATTTTTTCCATTATTTCTGCTATTTCCGCTTTAACTCCAAGTTTTTTAAAAAATTTAACAATATTATTTACATCCCGTTCTAACAACTCTTCAGAGTTAGGTGTTTTAACTAAAGTTGCTTGAGAAAAGTCAATCAACACTGGCTTTTCGTTAAAATTAAGGATATTAAATGAAGATAAATCACCATGAACAAGGCCAATATTATACATTTTTTTCATTTCTTTAACAATGTCATCGAAAAACTTTTGAGGATTATCAGGATATGAATCTTTTAATGGTGGAGCAGGTTGAGAATCGCCAATAAACTCTTCAATCAAAATATTGTTTTTAACAGCAATAGTTTTTGGAACGTTAACTTTTCCTCGTTCTGCTTTTATTAAATTTTTATATTCACGTTGTGTCCAAGAAAAAATAATTTCTCTTCTTCTATTACGTAAAAAATCGTAACGAGGATCTTGTTTAATGTATTGAAACATCCGTTTAAAATCACAATTTTGAACTCGATAAATTTTAATGATAACTTTTTTACCTTTTCTAATGGCAGAAAAAACGTTACTTTCCTTTCCTACAAAAATAGGACTAATCAATTCGTCAAAGTAACCTCTACTTTTAAGTTCAAACAAATTCCTGTTTGTAAATGCGTCAAACACGCCTTTATCTGTCCTGAAACGTTCTTGAGATGTCCTTGTAACCATTTAATGTTGAAGATAAGTTCAACCTTTATATAAGTTATCAAGCCAGTAGAGTTAAAAACTTCACAAAACCTTTAAAAACAAACAAAACTTTCTTATGATAGAAAGAGGTGATAGTGATGGTTAAAAGAAAGAGAAGTAAAACTAAAAAAACAACCAATTCTAGATTAAAAAAGAATAAAAATAAACAATGGCACGCTGTTCCATTGAAAGGAAGTTTCATGTTAACCGCAATATTAGGATTATTAATATCTATTTATTGGGTTTATCCACAAAATTCTAATTATGGCGTTACGTTTATCATAATTTTTGGAGCAATGTTTATTGCGTCAATGATCAGCATGACTAAAGCACCAATAATAAATCCAATGAGGTAAAATAATAATGGCAACAGAAAAAAAGGTTTCCTGGGCTTTCCCTTACAAAAGCTTTATGTTTTTAAAGTTAGAGTCAATGATTGTAATTGTCTTAGCAGTGTTAGTATTTTTTGCATCATTTCTAAGTTTTGATCAACAATGGTTCAAAGCACTAATTTTTATGGTAATATTTTTAGGACTTTATACACTTTTATCTTACTTAATTCAAAAATTCAGACAAGTGCACGAACATTATGAACTTAGTAGTACCCATCTCACGATGGTCAAAAAAACGAGAAAAAAAGTTAGAAAAAATGTTATTCCATTAAAAGATATTAAACATCATAAGTTGGACAAATTTGTGCTTGGTGGTTATGTTTTAACCCATTTAGGTAAAAAGTTTATCCTTTTCTTTAACAATGAAAATGAACTGGAAAAGTTTAGAAAACAATTAACTCAACACTTGAAACCAACAAAAGCTGTTATTGTTAAAAAAGCAGTAAAGAAAACAACTGTAAGAAAAACAACCAAAAAAAAAGTTGCTAAGAAAAAAACAATTAAAAAGAAAGTGGTTAAGAGAAGTGCAGTAAAGAAAAAGGTTATTAAAAAGAAAGCAGTTAAAAGAAAGAAAAGATAAATTTTACTTTTTCTTTAATTTTTAATTTTTTTATATCCTTAATAGAGTTTCATAATACTATCATTTGTTAATAGAAATATTTAAATAGCCTTATTCTTTAGTTCTAATAAATAAAATTAATATTTATTGAGGTGATTAAGAATGAACAAAAAAGGATGGTGGATTTTTGGAGCAAAGAAAACAGCTCCAGTTACAAAAGAAGTAGAACTTAACCGAAGAAGACTTCTTGCTTCTGCTCGAGCAGAAGCTGTTGAACATTTAGATAATGTTGTTAAGTGGGTTAAACAGGGCAAAACTAATTCCAAAAGAAATTACAAAAAAATGAACGACATTCTTTTTGATAAAGTTACTTATGAACAATTACCTCACGATGTCAGAGATTTTGTTAAAGGTTATGTAGATAATCGAGACCGATTTAATGAATTTACTCCGGAAGAATTAGGTAGCTATAAAGTTTTTATTGAAATTTCTGGTGGAAACTATGTTGGTAGAGATAAATGGGCATCAAAAACACATACATCTACAACAAAGGGAGATATGGAAATGCGTTCAGACTTTGATATGCGTTTTACAAAACCGACCACTCACACTTACAAAACTCATCATAAAGTGGGCACGGATTGGAGTTTTAATAAACATTTTGATCTTTATATTGTTCCTGTAATTAATATCAACAGCAAAATTGTTACTTACATTGCCCTTCTTTACAAATTTGGGTCATTAAAAGAACATGCTGAAGCTGTTAGATTAAAAGAACTTGAAAAAACAATTTATGGTTGGGTAATGAACGTTTAAAACTTCTTTATTTTTTTCTTTTAGGTTTATTTTTTCTGATTTCTTATTCTTTACTCTTTTGATCAAACTTTTCTTTAGCCCGAGATTCTTTCCAAAAAATTAAATGTGAAGCCCGTTTATCAAACAATGATTTAGCAATACTAACAATGTTACTATCTTCATTCATTCCATTTTTTACCATTAACGCTTTTGCTTCTTGGATAGCGTCATCCATAATTAGAAAATTAGCTTTCTTACAAAGATCTTCAACTTCTTGCTCTTCAGCTATTGTTAAGAAAATTTCTTCCCAAACAGGATAATTTGTTCCAGGTATGGTTTTTGGAAATGTTTTTGAAAAGGCCATCAAGAATTGATAAATCTTAAAGTTTTTAACTTTTTCTAATCTCCACCCATCATTTCATGGATTTCTGTTTTTAAATCTAAGAAAGTAATCTCTTTATGTTTCCACATTTTAATCAAATGTTGTACATTTTCTTTTTCATGCTTTTGGATAAATGTTCTTATTCTTAGTAAACTCCTTCTACTTAAGGGCTTATATCTCTCGGCAATCTTTAATTTAGTTGCCGCTTTGTCAAACAATTCCACAAATTCAAAAGGGTTAGACTTTCTAATCAAATTTCCTGCTTTATTTTTAGCTTTTTTACTTGGTTGAAACATCTCACCACCATTCTCAATAGCTTTTCTTATCGCTATTGAGGGCATAAAACTGTAAGCAATAATGTGTGCCATATACCTAGCAACGGAATAAATATGATTACCAGAATTTAAAGCAATAAAGAATGCTTCTCTCCAATGTGATTTTTGGTTATATCTTAAACAATACTCTTCAGACAATTCTTCTTTTCTTACTGCTTTAAACAAATTATCTTTAATCATGATTAAATGATTTCCATTAAAACTAACTTTACCTGAAGAATCAAATAATTTAGGATATGCTTCTGACCTAATTTGATTAATGAATTTAAGAAATAATATCCAGGTGCCACTAACATTTTTTTTAATGTAACTGTTAATTACTTTTTCTAAACTTTTTTCTTCAATGTCTAAGTAATGTCTAATTTCATGTTCAATGAAATGATTGAAAGTACTTCCTCTTCCATAAAATCTTTTCCAAACGTGCCATTGAGATGGTGGAATGCCCGATTTTAAATATCCCACAATATTTTCATGTTCCTGACTTAATTTTAGAGGGTTAAGTTTAATTGTAAATCCTTTCTCACTTTTATTTCTGCAAGAGAATTCACTATTTTTAACATTCAAATCAACTAAAATGTTTAATTTGTTTGAACTTACCAAATCTTGATTCTCTTTAAAAATTTTAACAATTGCTTTTGTTATATAAATCTCAAATTTCTTTTTATATCTGTTTAAATACCCGGTAGATTCACGATCATAAATATAATCCACACATATTTCTAATTTTCCACTAATTTGAAAACAAACCATTCTTTCTTTGAAACAAAATAACTATATAAACTTTTATAAACGGTTAAAGTAAACAAGTCACTATGGCCAATTTTTGGAAACACGTTAACAAAGTACTCAGAGAATCAGAAATCATTATCGAAGTACTTGATGCGCGAATGATAGAAGAAACTAGAAATTTTGAATTGGAAAAAAAAATTAAAGAGAATGGTAAAAAGATCCTTTATGTCTTAAACAAATGCGATTTGGTTAACATTAAAGAATTAAAACTTAATAAAATGAAATTATTTCCTAGTGTTTTCATTTCCAGTAGGGATAAATTGGGGACAACCATACTTAAAAAGAAAATTCTTGAAATGTCTAAAGGAAATTCTACCGTAGTAGGAATTGTGGGTTATCCTAACGTTGGTAAATCCTCTTTAATCAACGCCCTTTCTGGGAAAGGAGCAGCGAAAACATCTTCCGAATCAGGTTATACTAAAGGTTTTCAAAAAATTCGAGTTGATCCAAAAATATTGTTATTAGATACGCCCGGCGTTTTACCCAGAAAAGAAGATGATGTTGCTAAACATAGTAAAACTGGCGCTTTAAGTTATGGTAAAATTAAAGATGCAGAAACAGTCGCTTTAGGATTAATTGAAGATGAAAAAGATAAAATTGTAAAATATTATGGCATTGAAAACGAAGATGATCCAGAAGAAATTCTTGAAAAAATTGCATTCAAATTTAAAAAGTTGTCTAGTGGTGGGAAAGCCAATTTAGAAGTTGCCGCCAGGATGTTATTAAAAGATTGGCAAGTTGGCAAGATTCAATAATAAACAAAATTAATAAATTCTAATTAAATTATATTTTTAAAGACATAAAATAATATAAAGAAGGTTTCGTTAGACAATATATAATGAATCCAGAATCAAATGTCTCTTTAGAATCTTTAACATTAGCTGCAGGGATTGTAAAAGTAAAAGAAGCAAATAGAGGTCAAGAAAAATTTTATTTAATCACCCATTATAATCCTACTCAAGAAGTAGATGAACTATTTCTAGAAAATAGAGCAAATAAAAAAGAAACTGAACACCTCGAGATTTTTGGTGATTTAATAACAACTAACTATGATGATTTTGAAACTGCAGAAAAATATGTCAAAGCATGGTTGTGTTTTAACAATTTAATTGTTGTAGTAGGGAACAAGTCATTAGAACAAAGAGAAAAATTAAAACCAAGGGACCATAGTCAACTTTATGAAACAGAAAGACAAAAATTATACGAATTAGGTTATGCTGAATTACTTAAAACTAATCAGATGTTTGCTTCATCAGAATTATCTCACTTAATGGATTTACCTTATTCAGAAGCTATTAGAAAACCTAGATAATCTCATTCTTTCTCATACTTCCCTTCAAACATCTCAATCAACCGGTCAGCAATCTTATCGCCAATCTTATCCACTTTTACCAATTCAACTTTACTAGCGTTAACTAAATTTTTCACAGAACCAAACTGTTCCAATAACCTTTTAGCGTTAAGAACACCAATGCTAGGAAAACTGGAAACAACAAATTCTTGCTGTTCTCTCATTGATTTTGGTTTCGAAGCATGATAAGAAAAATCTCCACCTTTATTTTGTTCGCGTTTAGCCATCACCGCTAACATACTGGCAGTATCTTGAGGACTTTTTGTGTACAAAATGGGAATACCAAAATCTAAAACTATTGAAGCTAACATTCCTCTAATAGCGTTAGCATGAACTTTCCTAATAGAATATATATCTTCATCACCTTCAATAATTAAAACGGCTTTTTCAAAATTATTTTTCAATCCTCGAACTTGTTCCAATAACCTGCCGTCAATAATTGAAGCTACAAAATCAGGAACTTTTTTCAGTTCCACTGCTACTCTTCCTGAGACTAAATAATCTGCAACTTCTAATTGGCCAGTTTTTACGGAAACGCCAAGATCTATTAAATTTTTCACGATTCGATTATCTTTTTCTCGATGATCTGCCATAATAGCGACAACTTTTTCATCAGAAATGTATTGGTGTAAAGTTGTTTTTCCATTATTTGTCTGATCTTCCCTTTCTTCTATAGAAGATAAAGAAAACTCTTTTTTAATTTTCTCAAGGCTACGATACATTCTTTTCTCTTTATGGAATGAACTCCACCGGTAAGCTTCATCTCTAGTGTTTGAAGTCACCAAAATAGTAACCTCACCTTCTTCTAATCGCCCAGTTCTTCCACGACGTTGAATTGATCGTACTGCACTAGGAATAGGTTCATAAAAAATTACTTTATCCACTTTAGGAATGTCAAGACCTTCTTCAGCCACAGAAGTAGCAACGAGAACATTAAATTCTCCTACTCGAAATTTGTCAAGAATTTCTTTCTGTTCTTTTTGTGAGAAACCAAGTCCGTTTTTTTTTGCTTGACCAACAAAAATATGGTTCTTAATTTCCAGTTTGGTTAACAATTTAACTATCTGTTCTGCAGAATCTCGAAATTGTGTAAAGATAATAATTTTTGCATCACTGTTTTTGTCAACTTTATCACTAACTATTTCTTTTAGTTTCAACAATTTAGGATGTTGAAAATTTTTCCCTGCTAATTCTTCTGTTAAGTACATGGCAGACTTAAAATAGCGGTCTAACATTAAATTCTTTACAGCTTTAGTTTTTGAAGTTAACGATTCTGATTGAATTTTTTTAAAATATTTATGTAACGGTTTAATCCCTTGCGATTCTAAAAGTTCAAGAGCATGATCAATCTTCAAGGCTTCTGCCGTTAAAGAAACAGATTTAAGAATTTCAAAATCCCTTTCTCCGGAAGATATTTTTTTTTGTAACTCACCTTGTAAACGTAATAATTGAGTTTTTATTAAACTTGCAGAAGTACAATAACCATAATTCTGGGCCTCAATCAGTTTACTTTTTCTTGAATCTTGTAAATGTTTTTGAATTTCTTTTAGTTCAGCAGGAAAATCTACTTTTAACCAATTAACTTTAACATTTTGAATGTAAGGTTTCACGTCAGGGTCAGTTTCAATCCTTACTTCGACTTTTTCAATTTTAAGATTAGTACAAGTTTCTCTAATTTTTTCTAAGTCTGAACCAGGGGAAGCTGTTAAAGCCAAAATTCTTGCTCTTGGCGAACTTTTATCATACTGTTGCGCAATCCAAACATAAGCATAATCGCCGGTAGCATGGTGTGCTTCGTCAAAAACTAATAAAGCAACATCTTCAAGTTTAACTCTCCTGTTAATGCAATCGTTTTCAAGACCTTGCGGGGTAGAAATAATCACTTGGGCATCTTTCCACATTTCGCCACGTTTTTCTGGTTTAACGCTACCAGTAAAAAGAACTATCTTTTCTTCAGCAATCACTAGATGTTTCTTAAAAGTTTCAACATGCTGTTCACACAACGGTTTAGTAGGAGCAAGCACCAAAATTTTAGAATTTGGATAATGGTGTAATCGTTGCGCAGCTAACATAAAAGCGAGGGCAGTTTTCCCTAAACCAGTAGGAAGTACGACTAAAGTGTTCTTATTTGCGGCAGTGCCTAAAATTGTTTGCTGGTACAACCTGGGATTAAAATCACGAATCATTTTTGTTATTTTTTATCTGAGTCTAATTTTTTTAATTTGTTTAATAATTTTACTGCTTCTTTA
>CAZXEM010000040.1:0-10324 GCA_964639875.1 uncultured Methanosarcinales archaeon
AGAACTATCCAATGAAATGGGCTTTTTTAACTTAAACAAAGCATTTAATATATCTCCTTCTCGAACCATATTGTCAGTAAGACTAGCTAATTGTGAAAATACAACTAAACTTTTTTCATAATTTGTTGCCGAAGAATTTTTGATTAAATTAAACATAAAGAATTATTTTCTAGGCTTATTTATATATTTTATGATAATTTAAGAAAAGAAAGAAAAAAAATTAATAATTTGCTAGTTGCTTATTCACTACTAAGGTCTGCTGTTTTCTTAAATGTAGCCATCAGTTTATCATTTGCATCATACAAAGTTAAGATAATTTCTACATTAGTTAAATCACCTGCACTTAGTTCACTATAAGCGAAACCTTTCGGGACAATAGCACTAGATGTTGCTGAAGATTTTGCTGGAATCTTCTTTGAAGTTGCGGGTAATGGGACATTTTTTTCAATATCAGCATAACCTTCAACAGTCATGATAAAATAATCTGGTTTAATTATTCCTTCTTCACTGTTTTTAATGGTATAACCAACATTAGTTATTTTTCCCCATGTGCCTTTCCAATCAATTTTAACATCTTTAATTGCCAGGCCAATTTTACTATATTTAGTAATGATGACTTCATCATCCAGGTTGTCTTCAACTGCAACTGTTTCAGCTTCTTCTGTATTATCAGTTTCTTCTGTAGTTTTAGTAGTGTTATTTGTTGCTGCTGCAGTTATTTCATCACTTTCAGTTATAGTAGAATCGGGTTTATCTTCTATTTCGGGATCGTCTTTTTCAGAACTTGAAAATAAACTTGTAAAAAATCCGCTTACTTTTGTTGAAACTGATGAATCTGTATTTTCTACAGCTAAATTATCTTCAACATTAACAACTTCTGCAGTATTTCCTTGTTCAATAGTACAATCTCCTACACTGAACCTTCCTGCAAAGAATATTAATAACAGAACTAAAATGATTATTAAATATTTTAATATTTGTCTGGGTTTGAATTTAATATCAAATTCTTCATCTAATACTGAAGAACGATGTTTTTTATGACTTTTTACTGGTATTTGGACCCTTTTTGTTTTATTTTCAATTTCTTCTTCTTCTACTTCTTCTGTTAAATTTTCAGCTTCTTTTTGAAATTCTTCATTTTTAAAATCCATTTTTATGTTTCTCCTCCTTTTGTTAAATTAAAAAAAATATTATTGATAAAATTATTAGAAATAATCCTCCTCCCATACAACCAAAAGCAATTTGTTCTCCCAAAGTTAAATTTTTAAAATTTTTAAGCTTATTAATGAGAAAATTTGTTCCATCAGTTATTTTTTGGTTAAAAACTGCTAGTTGTTGATTTAATTGATTAGTATCTATTCCTCCCATTTTAAAAGTAACTAATATTAAGTAATATAAAAATTTATTGTTTTGATGATGTTGTCCATATTATTATTTTAACGCTTTGTTAATATCTTTTTCTTGCCAACCAGAGCTTAACAAAGTTTCTTTAATCTTTTGATTAGAGATTCCTTTATTTTTTTCCTTTTCAACATAATCTTTAATCTTAGAGGGTTTATTTTTATGGGGTTGAATTACCAAGAAATAAACTAACACACCAATAACAATTAACAATATCAATGATCCGATGATGATTAACGGTAATTTTATTCCATCCCAAATACTAACTGAGCCAGTCCAATCTCCCGATGTTGTTGAGTCTTCAACTTTAAGTTCTGGTTCTAAATTAGTTTCAGAATCTTGATCTTCAGATCCTAAATTTAACTGATCTTCATCTTTAAACATACTTGAATCTTCTTCTTCACATGTTTTCTCAATTTTAGGTTTTAAAGCAGTAGTATCACAAAAATGTTGGTCAACACAAGTTCTCGTTTGTTTATCATTTTTGCATTCGCTCCATTTTCCACAAACCCAGTCTTCAACACATTCTTGACAATCTTGAGTTTCTGTTTTTGTTGCCAGACATTTATTTTTATCTGTACAGGTTTTAGTTTGTTTAAGCTCTTTATTACAATATGACCAGCTTGTACAAATTAAGTTTGGCTTACAAGTAGATGTTTTTATGATTTTAGTAAGAGATACTTTTTTATTTTCATTTAAAAAATCTATTAGTTCAGTTCTTAATTTAGTAATTTCTGTGATTAAGTCTTCAAGGTTATCAATCAAAGTTTCATTTTTTGGAGATTCTTGTTTTAACGGATTTAAATAATCTTTAGCTTGATTTTTAAGAGATTTTAAATCGTCCTTTAAATCTTTCAGACCATCTTCATAATCTTCGAAAGTTTTTTCTTCTTCATCTTCTTCTTCCTCATCTTCTTCATCAGTTTCAGTAACATTATCTTCAGTGTTACTTTCTTCTTCTTCTTCTTCTTCTTCTTCCGTTTTAACATCTTTTAGTTCCAAATAACCTTCCTTATATCCATCATAAATTTCAGAATAGTTATCAAACTCTTCTTCAAAATAATCATAACTATAATTTATTGGTTCTACTATTGTTACTGCTGGTTCTGCGGTAATTTCCACTTCTGTTGAACAACCTGGCGAATTAACACAGATATTAACTTCACTTGAACTACCATCACCGCATTTCACTTCAATATTATAAGTTCCTGAATAAGGATCAGAATTAGTATTATAATAAGTGTCCCAACTTCCATAACCTTGCTCAACAACGATTAAGTCTGTATAAATGTTAGACATTAATAATAATGAAGTTCTGGCACAATCAGTAACAGATATTTCTACTGTTTGATCAAAAGAATATTCATCTTTATTAGTTTCAATTTCAACAGCGTTAACTAGGTTTGCGATGATTAAAATTGTAAAGAGCAAGAAAAGTACATTTTTAAGAGTCTTCATCGTATTCCATTACAAAAGTTTCGTTAAGGTAAACTGTCCAATTACTAGGGTCAGGGATATCGTAAACTTGAACAGTCTTTTTATAAATTTGATCAGAATCAGGATAATCTGCACTAAGATGAACAGATTCATACTTTTCTAAAGCTAAAGATTTAGTTCTGCTTACAGATAAAAGTGAATTATCTTTATCATAAGTTGTTATAATTATCCAAAATGGTTTTTTAGTATCTTTTATTGCTTCAATTCTAACTCCATCTTTGTTCCATTCTTGTGCACTTACTAATGCTGGTCGTTCAATACAAGCACCTTCAACACAAGTCATTTTTTCTGGACATTCAATCTCTTTTTTAATAATCTTTCCATTCTCTGCACAAGTATGTTCAACAACCTTTGTACCACTGCAACCATCTTCATAAGAAGTAATTGAATCATAATAATTATCACCCGATTGTTTTAATTCTAAACCAGTAATATTTCCTTTAATTTTGATGTTATCACTATCTGAATCTGTACACCCATCAAAACATCCAGGATAAGACTTGTAACCGTAGTAATAACATCCGTTTGAGCAGGTAGTTTCTTTAACATTTAATCCCGTTGCAGAACAAGAAAAATTTACAAAAGTTTGATTATCTTTACAAAAATCATTAATATTTTTACTAATAATCTCATCTTCATTATTGAATAAAGAAAAATTAACCCTCCTTTTCATCCAAATCACATCTGAATCTTGATTATCAACACATTGGAAACAGACTCCTTTTGCACAAGAATAATCCTCTGGACATTCAGTGATTTTAGAAGTTAGGTTATTTTCTATACAAGAATATTTTTTAACAGAACTGTCAGATTCACAACTGTTTTCATGAAGTGTTTTACTTCCTTGGATAAAAGCAGGTTCATATTGTATATTATTAGTATAATATTTCCCTTTGTGATTTTTATAATTTTCCTGATTGAAAAAAGATAAATAATAATCTTCTTGACCACTACATTCTGAACCAATAACATCTTCTAACATTAAATTACCCCAATAAAAAGAATATTCTTCACCAATAATTAAATCTTGTTCACTTTCAAACTCTTTACCATAATCCCACAGATATTGGAAAGTACAGGTGCCATCATCCTCGCTAGTAATATCATTAACTTTAATGTTTATCAGATTCTCTTCATAAGGGATTATTCCTGTTTGACCTTTTGGAATTAATAGTTTACTTTCTTGGTTATTTTCAGAAGTGAACTTAAAAACACATACTGGCGTAGTATCAGTTACATTTTCAGTATAATAACCTTTACCAACAAACGTATCGGTAAAAAACAATAATGAAACCAAACCAATAATCGCTACTATTGAAATAATAGCAATAAGATATTCTTTCTGATGATCAGTTTTAGAAGCAGTTTTAACTACCTTTTTCTTCACTCTCTTTTTTACCATATAAGTTAAGTAAATATTTTATGTTTATATAATTTTTCTTTTATAAGAAATAGATTAAAAAAAATAATAAAGAAAAAAAGTTTACTTTTTCTCTGCTTCAGGTTTTGTTTCTTCAGCAGGAGCAGCTTCTTCAGCTAACGATTTAGCGCCTTCTTTAACAATTTTAAGGTTAACTTGCCTGATAATCTTAGTTACCATTTCTCCACAAACAGTTTTCCTTTTTAAGATTCCACCCTGAGTTTTCTTATCCCTTTTCTTACCAGAAGAGCCGACACCTTTACCTTTAATAAGAATCCTTTTCCTTGGAATTTGAATCCCGTTTCTCATTGGAAATCCACACTTATCAGAACCGCCAGTGATTACAAACTCATAACCGTCAAATCCTAAATCTTTACCAGAAATTGTTTCGCCGATACGTTTTTTCAAAAGAGTATCCGCTTCAGGACTTTTAATTTCCTTTTGATATGTTTTACCATCTTTTGCGCCAATAACGCATTTAAAGTCTACCATTTTAGTTTATTCTCCCGAGATTCAAGAACCTAACGATTCACGCCCAAATAGGGTTATCTCAGCTTTGTTTATAGTAATTTCTTGTCTGGATTTATAAAGATTTGGGTTAAATCCCTAACATTTCTTTAATTAATTCTTCTATTACATTACTCATCTTTTGATTGTTTTTTTCACAATAAGCACGGAACTTTTTCATTAAACCCATGTCAACAGTAAAAGTAGCTCTTTCTTTATAGCTTGGTTTACTTAATTGGCCAGTACGATCGAATTCTTCTAAAGCTTCTAAAAGATCTTTATTTTTATCTACTAATTCATTAATTTTTTTCGCGGATAACATTATTAATTAACCCCACAATTTTTATTGGATTTGTAACATTATTTTTAGCTATTTTTTTAACTAAAGTTACTAATCTATCTCGGTCATAATCTTTTCTATTTTCTTCAAAGTAATAGATTATTGTCAATAAACAAGTTCTTTTATTTCCGTCATTAAAAACGTGATCTACTGACAAACTTCGCACAATATAACTTAACTCATAAAGCCAGTTCCTTTTTGTTTTTGCTAAACCTAAGGCAAAGTCTAAACTGCTTTCATTATTGAATTCACCTTTCTCGCCAATTTTCTGATTGAAAGCAATAATGTCTTTCTTTGTTAATGTTACTTTGTACATATTTGTATGAATAAGTATGAACGATTTATAAACTTTTTGGCTAGAAATATGATATTTATCAAAAAACAGCTAAAGCTAGCAATACCTAGAAGAAATTGTTAAGTTTCAATGTTTTTTTATTGTGGTTGTTCAAGTCCATTTAATTCTTCTGAGAGAGTTGAATGCTCTTCTCTTAGTTTACCTAATTGAACCTTTTTAAACTCGTTAATTTGGTTCCTGCCCGAATCCCACTCTAGCGGTTTTATTTTTTTGTCTAGGTTAAACAACAGTTCTTTTATTTCTGAAATACGTTCTTGGGACATATATATATACCTAGGAGCTGAAATATATAAATGTTTGTGCTTATTCTTCAACAATCTCTCCTTCAAAAATCAAATAGAAATTAGCATTTTTGTCTAAACCTAATTCATACTTATTATCATCAATCTTTTTTACTAAATTATCATAATGGGACATTTTCCCTTTACACAGTAGCTGGTCCCCCATAATTACTGCAGAAATGTCTACATCATGTTCAAACATATGGTTCCAGATTTTAACAACCCGAATCTTTAATGATTCATCAACGTCTAATCCGGGAATATTTACTTCAAATTCTTCAGCAGTTCCCGGTTTCTCTTTAAGAAACTGGTTACCAAAATGTTTTTGATAAAAGTTATGATCTAATCCCATAATCTACTGTGAACCATATAAAGAATATAAATATTTCGAGGATTGAATATACTAAATTCACCACAAATTATATAATTGAAATTAGTATCACTAGATGTAAATTAAAAAAACTTAACAATGGAAAAATTACCTAATACTAAAAAAGAGGAATCTATTAAAGAATTAACAAAAGCGGTTAAAGCTAATTCTATTCTCTTATTAAAAGCTGTTAGAGAAATGGATATTGACCATATTAAAACTTTACTTAAACAGTTAAGAAGGTTAGAACGCAACATTTATCGTCGTTTAAAGAGAGATAAAAATATTGATTCTGTTACCAAAAGTATGTTAAAGAAACAACTTTCTGAATTGCAAGCAATTTATCATAAAGATAAAGAAGAACTTAAAGTTGGCCATGTTAGCAGCTTAAGAGTACTTGCCGGCGAGGAAGAAATCATTTCTGAAGAGATGATTAGAGAAATTGAAAAAACACAGAAGACCGGGATGATTGTTCCCCCCAAAGAAATTAAGAAAAAGTACAAACACATTTGGGATTTGTTTGAACCGGGTGACATGATTGCAATAAGTATGGCTTGGAGAAATAGCAAATTTGGTCGAGCATCAAAAGTTTTTGAACTTGTAACTGGATCAAAAGTTTCTCATATCGGAATTGTTCATGTTAAAAGAACTTGGTACGGAGCAAGAAAAGTTTTTGTTATTGAAGCTTCTGATAATGTTGTTGTAACTCCTATCGAAAACTTTATTGCTGATGGTAACGGAAGAATTGCAGTTTATCGCTACAAGAAAGGGCTTACTCCAGAACAACAAAAAGTGATTATTAACTCTTCTTTATCCTGGGCAAAGAAAATGGTTAGTTACGATAAAAAGTTAAGTCCTGGGATTGAAGAATTATATTGTTCAGAACTTGTTGATGAAGCCTATAAAGCTGCTGGGATAAAATTAACTAACAATTATATCTCTGTACGAGATTTTTATGATCGAGTTAAAAATCTTTATGATAAGGGTGGTTGGAAATTATTTGGCCGTTCATTCAATTCTGCTCAGGAAGCTGCAGGAAAAGTACTGGGATCGGGGGGTTATTATCTGAAAGAGTCAGGTCTTGACTTTAATAAAGTTAACAAATTACCAAAAGTTAAATCAATCATTTCTCCAGCAGCAATAATATTTAACAGTAAGACCAAGAAAGTGTTTAACAATTTAACCTGAACTTTGAAAACATTTATCTGGTTATTTATTTTAAGTCATTTTAGTTTATTTCTTTGCAGTATCCCAAAGAACTTCAAAAAATGAATGATAAGATGATGCTACTTGCTCACTTTTGATTACAAAAGCCATTGGTTCAGGATTCCAAATAATGATGGCGATGGTATCTCCGTAAACATATGTTGTTGAAGGACTAAGATATTTCTCTGAGAGAAATTTAATTTGGGCATGAGGTAAAGATTTTCTTTTCTTTCTTAATTTTTCATTAAATATTATTTTAAGAGGGATTTTTAGTTTTGCTCTTTGATTATGGTGATGAAGAAAATAAGTTGGAAATAGATCTTTAAATTTACCCTCTGCACCAAATACTAACCATGGTTTTCTTATTTTTAAAATATCTTCAAGAACACTTTTAATTCCTCTTTTTCCTGTAAAAATAGTTGCTTTTTGTGTAGTTATAGCAATATTTTTTTTAAGTTGAAGTTCTGGAAGTATTTCTTTAAGTTTTTTTTCTTTTTCATCGAGCTGTTGTTTTTTTAACTTAATATATTCCAATAATCTTTCTGGATCATGGGCTTCAAAATGTTTAATATTGTGTTTTGTAACATAGGAAATAATTCCTTTGTCTAATAAAAGATCAAGAAGATTGTAAACTGCGGCTCGATGCATACTTAATTTTTTAACCAATGGTCCAGCAGGTGTTGAACCTAATTCTAATAAAGCTAAATAAACTTTTACTTCATTCTTAGTTAAGCCTAGTTCTTCTAATATTTTTGTATTCATTAAATTCTAAATATCATTGGTTTTTATAAACTTTACTAAATTGTCGTAATATGGTGTTATTACAATATTTTATATACTTCTGGCCACTCACTCATTAGTAATAACTTAATGGAGATGATATAATATGACTTATGATGCACAAAAAAAAACGCTTGACCGGGCCCTCTTGTCTCAAGGTTTAACCCCTACAACTCCTAATGTTGGGGATCTACAGACAGCGATGAGTAAATATGAACAAGATTGTCGTGAACATGATAATGAGGTAGAGAGTGCAGTAACTGATCTAGCGCCAGAATTAGGTTACACTTCAGAAGAGGCACAAGATTTTACTCGTATTTATCGTGGTAAGTCTACTCGTGACACTACGGACATGATGAGAAGACTTAGATTGGAAATGCCAGCTTTGTTTCATGATTAATCAGCGTTTTTAAATTTAATTTAAGAATATTGAATATTTTTGAAAACATTTATATTCTTACAAGAATTAATCTGATTAATGGCTGATTACAATAAAATTGCAAAAGAATTCTTAGAAAGAAGAGCTGATAAGTCTCGGTTTGATTATAATCGGGATATAGAAGTACCAGCAATGATTAAAATGGTTGGTAGTGTAAAAAATAAAGTTATTCTTGATGTTGGTTGTGGCTTCGGAGACCATTCAAAAAGATTATCTAAAAAAGGAGCTAAGAAAATAATTGCTTTTGATTTAAGTAAAGAATTAGTTAAGTTTGCAAATGAACAAAATGTCCCTAACTGTAAATTTGAAGTTGGAGATATGAATCAAAAATTAAAGTATGAAAATAATTATTTTGATTTAGTAATTTCAGGATTAGCTTTACATTATGTTAAAAATGTTAATCAATTATTCAAAGAAGTTAATCGAGTCTTAAAAAAAGGAGGAATGTTTGTTATTTCTACAGGTCATCCCATTTTTGACTTATTATCTGAAAGTCCAGGGTTTAAAATCCAAATAAAAAGAATAGGTAAGAAAAGAATTACTGAAGGAGATTATTTTAATGAGAATCCAAAACTTGCCAAGTTAGGTTCAATCGGAAAATTCAAAACTTACAGTTACACCTTTGAAACTCTGATCAAGTTAGGATTAAATAACGGATTTGAATTAATTGATTATGTTGATCTGAAACCAGTTCCCAGTTCTAAGAAGTATGATTCTGAGAAATATAAAGTAACTACAACTTTACCGACGTTTATTTTGTTTAAGTGGAAGAAGAAATAATTTCATTACAAACACATATCCACTTTATCCAAAACTTTATCAACTTCTCCATCAGAATTATTGATTTAATTAATATGAGTTTTGTATCTTTTGTTTAATTAAGATTAAACCAGAAATTCTAATATTAGGGATATTAGAAACATATATAAACTATTTAAGATTAACTTATAATAAATTAAAATGGTGATAGAGTATGAAGAAAAAAACTAAATCTAATATTAATGAGAAAAATGAACAACACAAAAAATATTTTTACATTTCTATGATTGTGAGTTCAATCATTATAATCATTGCAATAGCAATGTTCATAAATGTTAAAGGAGAATTAAAAGTAACAGGACAAGGTATATTACAACAAAGTAGTCATATTTCTTCATCTGATCAAGACAGAGAATTTTTATCACGTTTACAAGATTGTATTTGTAAAGATTGTGATAATGGAATCCGAGACAAAAAAACTGAAAGAGATAAAAATGAAGAACAATTATTAGAATGCATAGATCGAGATGATGGATTTAATTTAAAAGAATTTGGAACTACATACAATAAAGACCGTAATGGTAATATTGTTAATCAAAAATTTGATTTCTGTGGTGTTATTGGTTCGGAACAATTACAAGGGGGACTTCAGACTTCATTAGTTCCAATATATGGGTACACAGAATATTATTGTGAGGGATTAATGATAAAAGAAAGAAAAGGAAAATGTGACTGTAACAAAGAAGGGACTGCTTGTTTACAAAATAATATCCGTAAATAATTATTTTGTTATATGATTTTGTATTTCTAATAACTTTTTTGAGTAACCTTTAAAAACATTGTACCGTTCTTTTTGATTATGGATTTATCTAAAGAACATGTTAAGATTATTGACCCCTCGGAAGAGTTATTTAAAATTGTTGATAAGTATATCGAAATGATTCATAAAATTCTTCCAGAATCAAAAAT
>CAZXEM010000041.1:0-10202 GCA_964639875.1 uncultured Methanosarcinales archaeon
TTTTTGAACATAACATTAATGTTGGTAAAATTTTAGTAGATAATGGTGCTGCGCCAGAAATTGTTCTTGCAGGATTATTACATGGCCTGTCAAATTTTGAAAAAGAAATTCAAAATATTTTTGGCAAAGAAATTTTATTATTAGTTGAAGGTGTTGAAGAAATAAAAAAAATCAAACATAAAAATAAACAGTTAGAAGCAGAAGCGTTAAAAAAAATCATTTTTACTACTCTCAAAGATGTGAGAGTAATCATTCTTAAGTTGGCTAATAAACTTGACAATTTACGAAGTATAGACGCTCTCCCTCCAAATCAACAAAAACGTATTGCCCAAGAAGTGATTGATATTTATGCGCCTTTGGCTTACCGTTTAGGTATTGAAAAAATTAAAGTTGAATTGGAAGATCTTGCGTTTAAAATCATTAATCCTCGAAAGTATAAAGAGATTGTCAATTTTTTAGTAGAATCACATGAACAAAGAGAACAAAATGTTGCTAAAGTAGTAAATTTGATAAAAACTGCGATTGGCAAAACTAAAATTAAATTAATTAAAATTAAAGGTCGGCCAAAACATATTTTTAGTATTTATAAAAAAATAACTAAACGTGGTGTTAATCTTAAAGAACAATATGATTTGTTAGGGATTAGAATAATTGTTGAAGAGGTAAAAGATTGTTATTCTTTATTGGGATTATTGCATGAGAATTTCGAACCTCTTGAAGAAAGGTTAAAAGATTATATTGCTAGTCCAAAACCTAACTTGTATCGTTCAATTCATACCGCATTAAAATTGCCCAGTGGTAACGTTGTTGAAATTCAAATCAGAACCAAAGAAATGGATGAGTTTGCTGAAGAAGGTGTCGCTGCTCATTGGCGTTATAAAGGTCTTCGTTCTGAAGAATCGTTCGAGAAGAGGGTTGCTTGGTTAAAAAATATTTTAGATTTACAAAAGGACGGTGAGAGTAAAGATTTCCTTGAAGCAACAAAAATTGACGTCTTTGGAGACAAGATTTATTGTTATACTCCAAAAGGCGATCTTAAAGAGTTACCTCTCGGGGCAACAATTTTAGATTTTGCTTACACTGTACATGAAGAAGTTGGTAATCATTCAGTGGCAGGAAGGATTAATGGTAAGTTTAGTTCTTTAAGAAAAGAATTAAAGCATGGTGATATTGTTGAAATTATTACCAATAAACTTCAACGTCCAAGAAGGAGTTGGATAAAAGTTGTTAAATCTGCTAAAGCAAAACAAAAAATTAGAAAATCATTAAAAGAGTTTGAAAAATTGCCTGCTCTTCATTTCCATTTACTTAAACCGAAAATTAAAGAAGATCAAGGAATCCTTGTTGAGTCTGCTGATTTTCCTAAAGCTTTTTGTGTTTTAGCTAAATGTTGTGATCCATTGCCTGGGGAAGAAATTATTGGAATTATGACTAAAAGAAAACTGATTTCTGTCCATAAAAATGAATGTAAAATGGCTCTCAGGGAAGAAAATCGTTGGATCCCTGTAACTTGGAAAAATATCTTTAATCAAAAAATACGTTTCTTTGTTAGGGCTGAAGAAAGAAGCGGAGTTTTAGCAGATCTTTTACATACAATTGCTAATGCTGGTTTTGAAGTTAAAGAAGCAAAAGCGAAATTAATTGATTTAGACCATGCTGAATGTTCTTTCTTGGTTGTCCCTAAAGATTTAGGTCATTTAAAAGAATTGGTTACTCGGGTTTTAAAAGTAAAAAGTGTTACTAAAATTTATTTTGAATAATCAATTAAAATAAAAATATGTTAGAAATAAAAAATTTATTTTTCTTCAGCTGGTGTGTCTGTTTCTTTTTTATTGTCTTCTTCAGCTACAGTTTCTTTCTTGTCACTCATGAATTCTACATATTGACATTTTCCACAAACTATTCTGTTTTTATGTTTTCCTAAAAACATTCCAGGGCCACATTTTGGACATGATCTATTTTTCTTTTCAATTTTGTCGCCAGAAATGGTATACAAGTTGCCTAACTTTTTACCCTCTTTTTTTACTGGGGCTCCTTTACCCTTATCGCCTTTTTTTGGTGCGCTTTTTTTTGCCATTTTTATTCTCCCTTCTCCTCACTTGCTTCTGGAGCAACTTCAGGTTCTTTCTCTTCTACTTTTGTTTCTTCTTTTTCTTCAGCTTTTGGTGCTTCTTCTTTCTTTTCTTCGGCTGCTGCTGCTTTCTTTTCTGTTTCAGCTTTAGCTAATTCTTCTGCTTTTTTCTTCAAATGTTTTGTAACCATTTCAGCTTTATTTTTTGCTTCTTGATCATTGTAAACAAAAACAGTAAAACTAGCTTCTTGATGTCCAAAATTAGTATAAATATTTTTAATTACTATTAAAGAAACTTCTTTCTTTAATTCTTTGTTCAAACCTTCTGTTAATTGTGCATTGCTAGGAGTTGCATCTTTAAAAGTTATTTTTCCTTTAATTTCTGTTCTGCCAACAAGTGCATTTACATTCTTTTCTAATATTGTTATTTGCATAAAATTCACCCTTATCTTACTTTGATTGCGTATTCTCCTTTAACTTTAACGTTAATTTTGTTAGCAATCATTGATCTTTCAACGTCACTAATAAATATTCTTCCTAACCAACTAGAAGCAAAAGAACTGGATTTACAGATTGGACATTTGTCGCCGTCAACCAATAATTTACAATTTTTACAAGCTTTTTTCTTTGCCATATTTATTCAGCCTTACCTTTTTTAGCTTTCTCTTCTTCTTTTTGTTGTTCTAGCCATTCAATTTTACCTAGACCTTCTTGACGCATGGTTAGGCCGATTTTTGGATTGTTAAGATCTTTATAACTGATTGCAATGATTCTTGCTCGACAATTGTCGTTAACTTTTAATGATTGGTTAGTTTTTTTACCCTGTAAAACTTTATCTTTACTAAATGATACGAAATCGTCCATACTTTGTGAAATGTGAACCATACCCTCTGCTCCGCCAAGGTCCATAAAAGCTCCAAAATCAGTGATGTCTCTTATTTTAGCATAAATTAGTTCGTTTAAGTCGGGTCTGAAAGTTAATAATTGGAATTCAGTTTCGTAATAAGCTGCACCATCGCCAGCTACAATAATTCCCTCTTTAATATCTCCTACATCAATAACATTAATCACAAAACCAAGCTCTTTAGAAGTATAATTTTCGTAAGTAGCTTTAACATTAGTTAGTACTGATTCCTTTTTGTTTAGCCCAAACATGTTGGGTGGTACCCGGATATAATCTTTGGTTTTTACTTTGTAGAACATACTTTGGAGTCCTCCTAGTTTAATTAAACGTGTTTATGCTTAATTCTGCCTGTCTGTTTATAAAGTTTTCTGGTTTTTCTGAATGAATTATAAGCATAATTTTATAAATCTTGATTGATTTTCCTAATAAATAAAGAGGTGACAGCACGAATGATAATTACTAGTTTAGGGAATTCTCAAGGAATTGCTAAAAAATTAGCCAAAAAATTAAAGTGTAAATACTCAGAAACAACTGTGTCTTGTTTCCCTGACGGTGATTTATATCTTAAATTTAATACTAACTTAAAAAAGAAAAAATTAGTCATTGTCCAATCATTTCAACCTCATTCTGACATGTCTCTTTTTGACATTGTTTTTGCTGCAGAAACTGCAAAAGATTTAGGAGCAAAAAAAGTAATCTTAGTTGCACCTTATTTGGGTTATATGCGTCAAGATAAACGTTTTAATGCTGGGGAATGTATTTCTAGTAGGGTTATGGCCAAACTGCTTAATGGATGTATTGATAAATTGATTACTATTGATCCACACATTCATCGATATAAATCTTTGAAAGATATTTTTACAATTCCCACTAAAATGTTAACTGCTAACCTTTTAATTGCTGATTATATTAAGAAAAAGTTCAAGAACGAAATTATTATCGGTCCGGATTGGGAATCTTATCAATGGGCAGAATGTATTGCTAAACATATTCATGTTTCTGCTACTGTACTAAAGAAAACAAGGTTTAGTTCTCGGCATGTAGAAGTGAAAATGGTCAAACCAGTACCAATAAAAGGAAAGAATGTCGTTATTGTTGATGATATTATTTCTACAGGACATACCATTGTGGAAGCAGCTAAACAAGCAAGGAAAATGGGTGCAAAAACTGTTTCTGCTATAGGTGTCCACGGATTATTTGTTGAGAATGGAATGGAGAAATTGAAAAAAGCAGAGTTAAAGAAAATAATTTCTACAAACTGTATAGAACATAAAACAAATCAGATTGATGTAACTCCGCTGTTGTTTAACGAGTTAAAGAAGGAAAAGAAATAGTCCAGTTCCTATAATTTTATAAAAAAATCATAGTTCTAACAACATTAATGGCAAAAAAAATCAATGCGGAAATTTTAACCGTAATGTTTGTAGACATAGTTAGTTACACTAAAACTACAACTAATTTAGATCGAGAAAATTTTAACAAATTACACGATACTTTTGATCACATTTGTACTAAAAATTTTAACAAGTATTCTGGAAAAATTATCAAAAAAATAGGTGATGCTTTCTTGGTTACTTTCAAATCAGCAACTTGTGCGGTACTTAGTGGAAAAGAATTGCAAGAAGATTTTCGAGAATATAATAATCAAAAAAAAATAAAAAATCCTCTTGAAATTAGGGTAGCTGTTCATGCCGGAGAAGTTTTGCACAGAAATGGGGACATTTATGGGGATACAGTAAATACTACTTCTCGAATAGAGTCAATAACAAAAGCGGGTGATGTGGTTTTTAGTGAATCAGTCTATAATGCAATGAATAAAAATGAATTTTCTTATCTTCATTTGGGATTGAAAACATTGAAAGGTTTGAAACGACCATTAAGAATTTTTAGAGTTCTTACTAAAAAAGATGAAATTTTAAAAAGAAGAAAAAAAATTAAACATTTTTGGAAGAAAATTAAAAATGTAATGATCTTAATGATTATTTTTTTGATAATTTATTCTGTAATCAAGTATTATCAAGGATTATATTTTTGAATATTTAAAACAATAAGTTTTGATGTTTCATAAAAAAGGTAATTTTATCATTTCTTTCTAATTGTTTAATTTGGTATTCCATCTTCGCCGCTTCACTTTTATCAGTTGCTTGGATTGCATGTAATATTTTTTTGAATCCTTTTGCACGAACATACTTACTGCTTTTGCCACTTTGATGTGTTAACATCCGTTTTTCTAAATCATTAGTTATCCCTGTGTATAAAGAATCATCATGACATTCTAAAATGTAAACTAGCCAGGTTTTTTCGATTGTCATACGAAAACTAAATGTTAGAAGTTTATATTGTTTTCTTAAATTATCCCAACGAAACTTTTATAAGTTCACTTGGCTTCATTAAATAAGATGGTGAATTCAAATAAAAATCTGTTATATGCGTTTTTATGTGTAGCTATTTATTTAGCAATTCTGATTCCCTTTGGGATTTTATTTAAGGTAAGTACAACAGCACTAATAATTAGAAGTATTTTGGGGTCAATTATTGTTGGGGTTACCTGTTTCTTATACTTGCGTAATAAAAATAATTCTAATCATAAATTTGATTTCCTGGAAGTATTTCGGTGGTATTTTAAAGTTCTTGTCCCTATTGCTTTAGTTTTTGGAATAATTAGTTTATTTATTGGAATTGTTAGTTTAGTCAACAAAGGAATAAATTCTGGCGCAAACTTTTTTTTTGGAATGGGTTTCTTTTTAATTTTGGCGGCAATAATTATTTTTCTGTTTCTTAGGAAAGCAAAAAAAACTCCTTCAGTTAATTCTCATTAAAGTACAAAATACAGAATAACTGGCAGAATCAAACAGCCCATTAAATGATTCTTCCCGATACCCCAAGAACTTGCTACTATTCCAATTGCAGTTGCTGTTACTAAAATAGTCAAGCCAATAAAACCGTCGAAGAAGAAAGTTAACAAAGTGATAAAACCAATAATGCTCCAAACAATATAATTGTAATTTACTTTAACAATAAATTTTGAAAATATTTTTGAAATGTTAATGGCGAGAATTGTTGCTACCCCTCCAACAACTAAAGCTACACCGAGAAATAAAAGCATTTCTTGCAAACCTATACTTCCTAACAATTTGTTAACTGTTAAAATTGCGCCGTTCCTTGCTTTGTTGAGGGCGTAAGCAGTCCCAATACTAATGAGAAAATTTGCAGTGTTAATCCCACCAACTAATGTTAAGAAACCTTCATCCCCAATATCACCAACAATATTAGTAGCAACGATAGCTGCTTGAGAACTTCCAAAGCCGGGAAGAAAAGCGGCAATAAAACCCACTCCAGAAGCTGCAGTTACTGCTTTAGTAACATTTTTTTTAGAAATTGTTAACGGCTTAGACAAATCTTGTTTTGGAATTTTAGATTTTTGTAATAAACTTAACAATAAAATTGAAAATCCAAACAGCCCGCTTAGTAAAGGAAATAAAGGTTGTTTCAAGTTATGGATACTAAACACAGTTAACCCTAAACAGCCGGCCATTAAAAATAAAGTTAAATTTTTCAATCGCTTACCTTTGTCTTTACCGATCATAAAAATCATAATTCCTGCTAGGATATACCCAATGGCTCCTTTTACTAAAGGATAAATTTTTGCCATACTCATAATAAATATTGGAAAAAGAATGATCCCAAGGATGAGGCAACCTAAAGATCCGATTACTGTATAAACAATAGCGTTATGACCTTCTCCTCGATGTAATAAACGATGTCCTGGAAGAACGTTTAAAGCTTGTGCTTCGTCTGGTGCACCAAGATAAATAGAAGGTAAAGCGTCTAAAAATGAATGGGTTAAAGCAAGGCTGATGATATAAACTCCCACAATTATTGGTGATGTTATTGATAGCAGTAATGGAGAAATTGAAAGAACAATTAAAGCAATTAAGTTAACATGAATGCCGGGAATAAGGCCTGTAACAATACCCGAAAGAATTCCTAGGGTTAATGCAATAATTGTTTCTAAGAACATTATGATATTTTTCTTTTGTTTAGATATAAATATTTATGTGCCACTATAGAAATAATCTAAAATAACGTTCTAAACAACTTCATTAAACAAAAAGATTTATATAACTGTTTTTTTTACTACCCTTGTATAAAAGATGGTAATGGATGGAGGGCAAATCTTCTTACAGATAGGGGTTATTACAATTGTTGCAGCTTTAGCTGCTTTTGCTTTACGATTAATCAAACAACCACAAATATTAGCTTACGTTTTAGTGGGGATTTTTATTACTCCAGTTTTTCAGTTAGTTACTAACACCACTATCATTGAATCTATGTCTGTTATTGGGATAGCTTTCTTACTTTTTATTGTCGGAATGGAGATGGATTTGAAAAAGTTACGTAATGTTGCTTTAGTTTCAAGTTTAGGCGGTTTGATTCAAATTTTGATTACTTTTGTTGTTGGTTATGCGGTTGCAATTTTGTTAGGGTTCTTAAGTTTAGAAGCGGCTTATATTGGTTTCTTATTAGCATTTTCTTCAACAATGGTAGTAATGAAACTTCTTTCTGATAAAAGAGAATTGAACACTTTACATGGAAGGATTGTTGTTGGTTTTTTGTTAATGCAAGACATTATCGCTATTTTAGTAATTTCTTTAATGACTTCTGCAAATGGTTTCAGTGCAACTTTGGTAGGAATTGCATTTTTAAAATTTTTAATAATTTTTGCAGTTGCTTATTTGTTAGGGAAATTTGTGTTCCCAATTTCATTCCGTTTCGCTGCTAGAAATCAGGAATTATTATTGATTACTTCATTGGCAGTATGTTTTGGTTTCTCTTTACTTGCAGACAAGATTGGCACAATTATCCTTTACTTTTTTCAAAATCCATTTTGGACAATTAAACTTTCTGAAGAGATAATCTCTTCAATAACTCCTGGTTTTTCTTTAGCGATTGGTGCATTTATTGCCGGTATCGCTTTGGGTAACTTAAAATATAGTACGGAGATTATTGGGAAAATTACTAGTTTGAGAGATTTTTTTTCACTACTATTTTTTGTTTCTTTAGGGATGGCTTTATCTCCTGGAGTAATTATAAAAATGTGGTTACCATTTACAGTTTTATTGTTAGCAGTTATTATTCTTAAACCACTTATTATTATGGTGATCTGTTCATTATTTAGGTATACAAAAAAACCATCATTTTTAACTTCCTTATCCTTAGCACAAGTTGGAGAATTTTCTTTGATCCTTGCTGCTCAAGGTTTAGTAATGGGTCAAATTACGCAGGAGTTATTTTCTTTAACGGTAATCATAACTTTAATTTCAATCACGATAACTTCTTATTTAATAAAGTACGACCATGGACTTTACAAATTTTTAGAAAAACCATTAAAGATTTTTGACATTTTCACTACTGAAGGCTTGGAATATTTACCTACTGAAGTGAAACCAAAAATCATCCTTTGTGGCCATAACCGGATAGGGTATAGTATTTTAAAAAGTTTGAGAAGATCTAAGAAGAAAGTTTTAGTTATTGATTACAATCCTGAAATTATTAATAAAATGGTCAAAGAAGGTTATCATTGTATTTATGGGAACGTTACTGATGAAGAGATTATCCATAAAATGAATTTACGAGAAATTAAAATTTTGGTTTCTACTGTGCCTGAACTTTCTGAGAATCTTCTTTTAATTAGAAAAGTTAGAGAAGTTAACAAAAAAGCAAAGATTTTTGTGGCTGCGAACGAGATTGAAGAAGCTTTACGTCTTTATGATCATGGTGCAGATTATGTTATTTTACCTCATTTTCTTGGTGGGGAACATGTTGGCAATATTATCACTGATCATCGTAAAAAGAGGATTGATCTTAATGAAGAAAAAGAAGAACATATTAAACATCTTAAAGAACGGAAAAATATTGGTCATGAACATCCTCAGCATTGATTATTTTATCGTTTTTTGTTATTTCTAATCATTTTTTAACACTCTTCTAATGTCTAATTTAAGTCAAAAATAGAAAAGTATATAAATGATTTTTATTTAACTATAATTACTTTATAATTAAAAAGAGACTGGTAGATGGTGAGGAAAGTAAAGAGGTTAGATTTATTTGTAGTGTTTTCTTTAGTAGTTATTGTTGTCGGTTTTAATTTTTTACTTGCTACTGATGGAGAAAGTACAACTATTGACTCTTTTACTAATTCATTAACTAATTCTTTTACATATATCAAAAGTGTTTCTTCAGGAAACTTGCTTACTGGTGCAGCTATTGGTGTTCAAGACGATATTGGTTTGCAAGGTAACATTGGAATACAAGCTGATTGTGGTGGAGCAACAAACTGTAGTTGTGGTGATACCGTGATTAATAATTATACCATGACTGGAGATTTATCTTGTACCATTGATGGCCTTAACGTGGGTGCAAGCAACATTGTTATAAACTGTTCTGGTTATTCAATTATTGGAGATGGTGGTGCTCCTGATAGTGGTATTAAAAATTTCCCTGGTCCGACTAATTCATACACAAATGTTACGATAAAAAATTGTATCATCAAGAATTTTGGTACTGGGATAAATTTTCAACATAGTCCTAATGCCACAATTTGGAACAATACTGTAGGTCATATTAACCTTACTGAGCCAGATTTTGGAATTAGTTTTGTTAATAGTTCTGGAGCAAATATTTCTAATAATATTGTCACTAATATTACTGGTACCGGTATAGATAGTCTTTCTGGCATTTTTTATGCTGAAGCTCCAACTAGTTCTATTAATGATTCCGTAATTAATAATAACAACATCTCTTACTTGTATGGGAATAATACTTTTATTCCTTTTGGGATTAAAATTGGTGATCCCGCTATTAATGATCTTAACGGTTTAGAAATTAATAATAACGTAATTCATGATATTAGTTGTATGGATGGTTGTGCACCAGTTGGCGGAGGGATTGGAATATTAATAAGTGCGGGAACCAATATTAACATTACTAATAATAATTTTAGTTCTTTAGCCGCTGGAATAATCCCTGATGTAACTAATTTACAAATTATTGGCAATCATTTTAGTTCCCTTGTTGGTATTGGAACTCAATTTCAAGGTTCAACTACTAAATTTAATCATAGTTTAGTTGAGAATAATGCTTTTGATGGTTGTTTGAAATTTGGGGTTGATTTACAAGATCCAGTTTATAACAACACTTTCCTGAACAACAATTTTTCTGTAATAA
>CAZXEM010000042.1:0-10063 GCA_964639875.1 uncultured Methanosarcinales archaeon
TTTTTATTTGTAAAGGAAATGTTGCAAGAAGCCAAATGGCAGAGGCTTATTATAACAATTTTACTAAAACAAAAAATGCTTCCAGCGCTGGAACATTAGATTTCACTCCAAAAAAGTATGGTACTCCAATAAAAGAAGTTATTCAAGTTATGAAAGAAGAAAAAATTGACCTCTCTGAACATTTTGTTAAAACTATTACAGAAGAAATGATTAACAACAATGATCAAATTTTTGTTCTATGTAAAAAAGAAGAATGTCCATCATTTTTAAAAAATTCTAAAAAAGTCATTTACTGGGATGTTAAAGATCCTTTTGAAACAAAATTAGAAAATTTTAGAAGAATTAGGGATTTAATCAAAAAAAAAGTATTATTAATCACTTCACCAAATTAATTTTTCTGCCTTTCTTAAACCCGTTAATACTTTTAATAGTAGTTTCTATAATTCGCATCAAAGCTTCATTAGTATTAAACGCATTATGCGGAGTTACAATAACATTTTTCATTTTAAGTAAAACGTGATTCTCAACAATTTTGTGCAAATCGCATCGACCGCCAAACTCTTTCTTCAACAATTGCGTTTCTTCAATAATTTCACATTCATCTTCTAAAACGTCAAGTCCCGCGCCAGCAATTTGTTTTTTCTTTAAAGCTCTAACTAACGCTTTCGTATCAACAACCCCACCACGCGAAGTATTGATCAACAAAGCACTTTTTTTCATTAAAGCTAACTTATCTTTATTCATTAAATGATGAGTGTGTTTGTTGTAAGGGACATGTAACGTTACGATATCAGAATCTTTCAGCAATTTATCTATACTAGCATATTTAAAACCCATTTTTTTGGCATATTTTTTATCTTGATACAAATCAAACACCAAAACTTTCATTTCAAATCCGAGTGCCATTCGAATAACGTGTTTACCAATGTTTCCGCCACCAACAACACCAAGAGTTTTGTCCATTAAATCAAAACCTCTTAATCCATCAAGTCTAAAACTACCAATTTTTGTTCTGTTAACGCAATCAACAATTTTTCTACTTAAAGCCAGGATTAAAGCAAATGTATGTTCAGCAACAGTATTTTCACCATAAGTGGGTACGTTACAAACAGCAATTTTTCTTCTTTTACATTCTTCTAAGTCAATATGATCAAAACCAGTACTCATGGTAGAGATTAATTTTAGTTTAGGAAGTTTGTTTAAAACATTTTTATTAATCTCAGAATGAACAAAAACAGTTAATGCATCTAAATCTTTATACTTGTTAGCTTTCCTTAACGTTAATCTTTTTTTTGAAAAGTAAAGTTTATCCTTAGGGAAAGATTTCTTTAAAATGTCCTTTTCCCAGGGTTCAATTTCAAAAAATCCGATTTTCATTTTTGTTCCTGAAGTAATGTTGGTTCAACAACTTCTTCTTGACAACCAACTAAAAAAAGAAATGAAAATACAAATATTAAAACTAAAATAATCTCTTTAAATTTCAACATTTACACCTCTTTTTTGTTAGTTAATCTTTATTTTACAATAACTTTCATTGATTGAGTAGTGAAAATTCCACCGACAACTGTACAAGACATTGCTTCATCAAATTTCCATGAATACGATTCTTCATAATGAAAAATTTTACTTCTTAAATCTCGACATTTATTAATACCAATTAATAAAGCAGTTTTTGCTTTACCGGTACGTAAATTTACAAAATTAACGGTATCACCAACAGAAATGGTAATGTCGTCAACCTCAAAACCAGTATCATCTAATTTAACAGTATGAGTTTTTGGGCCTGCTTTTTTAACAACTTTCTTTGCAACTTTTTTTACAACCGGTTCAACTTTAGCTTCAGTTACAGCATTCCCAGTAAGAACTTCATCACTAACAGGATCTTTTTCTTCTTCTGTTTCTTTTTCTTCTAGTTCTTCTGTTTCTTTAGTTTCTTTTACTTCAACAACTTCTTCCGGGCCATCATCTCCAAACCAACCAGAAACTTTCATAAAAACAGAAATGAATGCAAACTTAACTTTGTTTTTGAATCCAACTGCCTCATAAGAAATTGTACCCTGACTATACGCTAATTTAAGTGTTGATGCAGGATCTGAAGAAGATTCAATATCTTTAACAACTTTTTCAGTAGTATAAACGTTTAATGAAGGTTCATCAACACCGCCAGCAACTAAACCTTTAAATTTATCATTTTCTGTTATTAAACCAACGATAAGAACAGTGCCATCGTTCATTTTAAAATTCACATTAATTTTTTCATCGCCAAAAATTTTGTTTAATGGTGAAGGAATAACTTTACCTTCCAATTCTTTATTTAACGCATCAATACTACCATCAATTTCATTAGCAGCAAAAACAGTTGTACTTAACAATAAGCTTAATGTTAGTAAAATTAAAATAATTCTTTTCATTTTTTCATACCTCATTAATAATTATAGGTATAAATAAATAAGAAGTAATATTAAAGCTTTTCGTATAAATTAAGCTACCTAAATAACGAGTGACTATTTTCTACATTTAACTTTTAAGCTGAGCATGGCGACAAACGCCATAATAGGCGAAGCGCAGTAGGCCGATTGTTCTGGTAGCTTAATTCATAATGACTTTTCCTTATCAGAAGCTCAAAATTACGTTTATAAGTATTATGGAACAATTTCACTACTCCAAAATACTAAAATGACCGAAACATTTAAATATGAATGTCTATTCTCAAGTAGTAAACATCTATCACCTCTTTTTCCCCAGCAAGCCTTTTCGGAGGTTTGCCAGGGGTTTTATAATTTCTTACTAATTTTACGCTTAATATGCAAATATTAAGCTTATATTGAATAACAATAATACTTTTAAACTATATGACCCAAATATATTTTGAATGGTTTGTATTGAAAAAATTTATAGTGTTTCTGCTCTGGTTGGAAATGGAGCTTGTAATGCAAAATGTGATTTCTGTGCTGGAGAATATTTAAGACCAGAAGCAAAAGAGAATAAACTTTATGATAAAAATCTTGAAGCGGCAATTAAATTATCTGCTCGCTACGGAGGGTGGTCACTTTCCTTAACTTCTAGTGGAGAACCTACTTGTGATCCTGATGCTTTAACTAAAGCTTTAGAGATATACCAAAAATGTGAACAGCAAGGCGCATATTTTCCTAACGTAAATCTTTTTACTAACGGAATTCTTTTTGGTGATTCAGTTTTTTGTAATAAATATTTAGATACTTGGAAAGAATTAGGATTAACTAACATTGCAGTATCAATTCATGCAGTTGATGAAAAAGAAAACGCTAAAGTTTATGGAGTTAAAGATTATCCCCAATTAGAAAGAATTGTTAATAATATTGAAGAACATGGCTTAGGAGTAAGAGCAACATTATTACTTAGAAAAAATGGAATTGATAACTCTAAAAATTATGAAAAAGCAGTGAAAGATCTAATTGATAAAGGAATTGATAATATTACATCTTGGCCTGTAGGTAACCCAAATGGAACCAGAACAAAAGATACTCCTTCCCGATTAGGTTTATTAGGAATCAGAACTTGGTTACGTCTTAATTCAAAGATGTGTCATGGTCATGTTTGGGGTGGAGGAGTTTTTGATTATAAAGGAAACATTCTTAGATATACTGATTACGTTACGAAACATAACAGAAAAAAGATTTTGTCAGACAATTAGTTGTTTTTCAAGATGGAACCGTTGCCTATTCTTGGATAAAAGAAGGTGCTTTATGTCTGAAGTAATCTTTCAAATCTTTGGTGTCACAATTAACTTTACTTCTTTCTGACAAATTTCAATCTTGGCGGTTTCTCGAATTCGTGATTAACGATTAAAATAATAATCACCAACAATATTCCAATTACAAGTCCAGCAATAAAAAAAAGCCATTGATTAATTTTAGAATTACTAATATTAAACTTTGAAGCATTAGAATTAACATTTTCAAAAAATTCTTTTTCTTCAGGGAAATATATTCCTAAATCGCTAATTTCTAAAGCATATTCAAGATAAATTAAAGCTGATGCCGGTTCTTGATCTTTTAATGATAAAGCATACTGGTAATGTGAATAACCCAAAATTGGAAAAATGTTTTCTTTACTATTTTCAAAGATAACTTTCTCAACAGCTTTACTTTTACTTTCAATATATTCAGGGAATGTTTCGTCAGTTAACCCTAACGAACTTAAAACTGCATTAGCACTAGCTTTTGCTTGCGATGCTTTAATTAAACAAAGTTCCATCTCCCGAATAGCAAACGATGCTTCAGCAATGTCAATTTTTTCTTGAATATCGGAGATGATAATTGGAGGTAAAAATAAATTTGCGTACTGATAACGTTCTTTTGCTTCAGAAATTTTTTGCTGGCATGAATCTGCAAGGACCTTCTGATTAAATGAATATTTTTTTCCTGGCATTGAAAAAAACTTTTTCCATGATAAAGCAGAAAAGTACCTCTCTTCTGCATAAGCAAGGGTTGAATACAAATCTTCTGGAAGAGTTACTTTATTTTCTTTAACTTTTTTTAACTGCTGTTCAACGTCGTTCAACCTTTCTTTAACTACCATTAAAGTTTGTAAATCAGAAATAGTTTCAATTTTTTCAGATTTCAATTCTTTTTGTAAGTTACGAATTTTACTTTCCAATACAGAAAAAAGACTATTTATTACTTCCAAAGAAGGTTCTTGCTGTTGATAATAATAATCTTTAAGTTTAATATTATTACCAAAACAAAAACTTGCCGCAGAATAATAATCGCCAACTTTAGTTGCATTTTCAGCTTTTTCATTTTTTTCTAATGATGAATCTTTAATTGTTTGATTAAAATAAACATTATTGTTATCAAACTCTTGTTCAATTTTTTCCGATCTCTCGCATAATAATTCTTTCAAACTTTTCATAATTTCTTGATACTGTAAATTTTCTTCAACTTCCATATCTTTAGCACGAAGATTTCTACCAGTAAGTTCAAAAATTAAATCGTCAAGGTCCATCGCTTCAACAACTTCTAAACTCAAATTATTTTTTCCATAATCTACTAAATCAAGTCCGTTTTTAGTTCCCTCATTAGTAATCTCAGTGTCATTACTGCCATTAACCAGAATTTCAGGGTTTAACATAATTGGAAACTCTTTCCTTGCTCCTTTAGCGATTAGAACTTTTTTTAACCCAATATTGGCAGCGGCTTCCAACTTTTCTTTTACTCCGCCAACTGGACCAACAATACCACCAGAATTAATTGTTCCGGTAATAGAAACTTTTTCATTATGGTCAAGGTCCAAAATTGCAATTGTTGTTAAAGCAGCAACTGCTGCTCCTGCAGAAGGGCCGCCTATAATACTTGAACGAGACTTAATTGTAAAAATGAAATCGTACTGGTCGCAATTTAATTTATAATAATTGCAAGCAATTTCTTTAGCAAACCGAGTAGAGATTTGTGTATCCATCTTCGTTAACGGATAAGTATCCAAGAAAACTCTACCTGAACCTTCCTTAAGTTCAAGGAATAAATCTGCATCACTGCCTGTATAATTGAACGGAACACCTTGCACTGCAAGAAGTTTAAGATGGTATGGTTCTGTATTAATAGCTAAGGCTGTGCTTGTTAGAATGATTAGCATTAATAAGTAAAATATTGCTTTTTTCATATCTTGCTCAAAGAACGAGGTTACTATTAAAGATTATTGTTTTGTAGATAGAGATTAAAGAAAGTTTTCTTTGTACCGAAACTAATATATAGCTAAATGATATCCTTTTAATTTAAATATTATAAAAAGCAGGTGATAATAATGGTTAAAAAATCTAAAAAAGTTTCAAAAAAGAAAAACACTTTACAACATGCACACAAAATACACTTAATTTATGGAGTAGCAATAATTGCAGTTTTATTAATACTTGTTTTTGCATTCGTTATTTATGGTACTGCTACTGGTGAAGCGTACAAAACAGCATCTCGAGCAAGAGCAGCTTATTATGGTGATAATACTGTAGAATCTAGTTCAAGCGAAACTTCAATCAGTTCACGAAAAGTTCAACCAAAAATCCCATTAATCAAAAATTTAGATGTAGCCAAGAATCAATTAGTAACTTTAGATTCAAAAGATATGCAAACTGTTTCTGAAATTAAACAGAAGTTTAAAAGTTTAGGTGGATTAGGAAAAGTTATGGTCAAAGAAGAAATATGCGATAAATGTGCAACTTGTTTCGAAAACGATGAAGGGATAAATTATTTGGTTGGTAGTCCCATTGTTGAAATTAAAAACGCTCAAGTTATTGGTACTGGCCAAGACCTATGTATTCCTGGTAGTGGTAGTAGCGGTGCAATGTATAAAGAATATTATTGCGAAAACGGAAAAATGACGATGAAGATGGGCAAATGTGCAGATACCGGTGCAGGAACAAGTTGTAATGCTGAAAAAACTGCCTGTGCCCCAGAATGTACTACAAAAACTGATTGCGGGATGTATGAAGTTTGTATTACTAATCAATGTGCTAACATTTATACTGATTTAAAATGTAACGGTGGAAACGTTATCGAGCCAGGAGCACCAATAACTGTTGATAATACTGTCCGAGGAGAAGTAACCTTAACTTTTGGTGGCTATCAATTAACTAAAAACGATGTTAAAAGTCTTAGTGCATATTATAATATGCAAGTAACCAAGTTTGACTATCCATTCAAAGATACATGTGTTGATGGCCAAATCTCTGAGTTATTATGTAGTAATTATTGGGGCAAAGCTTTTATCAAACAGAATTTAAATAAAGATTTACCATACAATTCGGGGATGTTTGTTTTAGATGAGAAATATAACTGTCCTGATGGAACTTCTTGCTTTGAAGGTACATGTAAAAGTTCTTTAGCATCTACAATAAGTAAAATACCTAAAATCAATAAAAATGTTCCAATAATGATTAAATAATTTTTTATTTTTTTATTTTTCATCATGGTAAAGAAAAGAAGAAAAAAGAAACTGAAATTAGGATTAGCTTTAGGTGGTGGTTCAGCAAGAGGATTATCGCATATTGGAGTTTTAAAAGCTTTACATAAACATAGAATTTATCCAGATTACATTGCTGGAACTTCTATGGGTGCTGTTATTGGAGCTTTATATTCCGCCGACCATACGCCAGAAGAAATTGAAGAGATAGCTAAATCTACCAAATGGAAAAAAATTGTCGATTTTAAAATACCTAAAGCAGGTTTCATTGAAGGTGATTTAGTAGAAAACAAAATTAAAAAGTTAATTAATAACAAAAAATTTTCAGATTTAAGTATTCCTTTAAGGGTTGTTGCATATAACATGGACAAACACGAAGAAGCAATATTTTCTACTGGAAATGTTTCTAAAGCTATTCGAGCATCAATATCCATTCCCGGAATTTTTACTCCAACTAGAATTAGTGGACATAACTATATTGATGGCGGTGTTATTAATCCCACCCCTTTTGAAGTAGTTAAAGAAATGGGGGCAGATGTAGTTATTGCGGTTGATTTATTTTCTCAAAGAAAAAGAAAAGTTGAAGGGCCGGTTGCAAAAGAAAGTAATTTTATGATGGAATTAAAAGAAAAATTTATTTTTCAAGAATTGCTCAATATTAAAAATTACCTTATTCCAACGCGATGGCCAAGATTTATTAAAAAAATTTTATACTGGATCTTTGACAAATTACTTTATCCAGCAAGAATATTAAAAATGATTGCAGGTAAAGAAATGTTTCCAATTGTAGAAATTATGAACGAAACTATGGGGGTCCTCATTAGCAATTTAGCTCAAGAAAAAATAAAATCCAACAAAATTGATGTTAGGGTAATTCCTCATTTTAAAGGATTAGGTTGGGCAGACCTTAACCGCGTAAATGAATTTGTAAAAGTTGGTGAAAAAGCAATGGAACTGAAAATTCCAAAGTTGAAGAAAAAGTTAAAAATTAATTAGTTTTCTTTTAATTTAATTCGGTCCATATTATCGTACTTTATATGAACTTTTTTACCAGTATTAACTTCTTGCATAAAAATATCTTTCTTTAAAGAAACAATTTTGTATTCTTCCCCGTCATAAATCACAATATCTTTCTTTTTGAAAGGCACTCCCCTAAAAAGAACAGTTACCCGATACACTTCTCGATCTTTTTTTACGCCCCACAAACTAGCGGTTTCTTTATTATTCCCACCAAACCGTTCTTTTAATCTTTTTCCCAACGCTCTTGTTAAAGAATTATTAGAAAGGTAATAATCAGTACCGTTTTTTACTTTCACTGTTTTAGCAACTTTTAACTTTACCCGATGAATTTCATCTTCTGCATAATCAATTACTTTTTGGGAAACATCTCTAAGTTGAAGTATCGCTTCAAAGTACATGGAATGTTGTTGTTCAGGATTATGTGCCATTTTATATAGAAAAAGGGTTGGTTATTTTAAACTTAACTGCACAACTGTACTTGGTTCATGTTCTTCAGTAATCTTATAACCGGTTAATTCCGCCAGTTCTTTTGAGAAATCTTTAACTTCTTGCCATTCAGGGACGTTCTCTTCTTTTAATCGTTTCCGAGAATAGCCAAGAAAACCGTATCCTTTAATTTCGATATGAGTTGGTTTCATCATTTCAATATATTTGACAAATTCTCTAGTTTTGTCCATATTGAAATTCTTTACAGCAGTAATTCGCAGAATTGTTTTTGTGTTGTCTTTAACGGTTGATAAATACTTCAAACTCTCTTCAATCTTGTTCCATGTTTCTGGGTCTACTGGATTATTAAATTTCTGATAAGAATCTTGATCAAACGCTTCTAAAGACAAATAAAGATTAGTCGGGAAATGTTTACTTTCAGTTCCAAACTTTTTAATCATTGAGGGAACCGTACCATTAGTTACTAAAAAAACTGTTCTGAAATTAAAATCGTCAAAGAATGAATCTATCAACAAATGTAATTTCGGATACAAGCAAGGTTCTCCAGTAAGAGAAATAGCAGCATGGTCCGGATTTAAATAATTTTCAAACTTTTTTAAATCCACATTCTCGTTACCTTTGAAACCCATCATTAACTTTTTTCTGGCTTCAATACAACCTTGAATGATTTCTTTAGGATCATCAACTTCCCCTTCCCAGGAAGAAGAAAAAACAGAAGTGTCTCGCCAGCAATGTAAACATCTTTGATTACAGGTAATTGCGGGAGACATTTCTAAGCAGTTTCCGCAATGGATATCATAAAAATGTTCTTTGTAACAAACTTTATTCTTCTCTCGAACACATTCCTTTGTCCAGAAACATATTTTTACCGCCGAATGGTTTCCTACCAATCTGTACTGCTGTTTATACAAGCGTTCTTTTTGTTGTTCTGTAAGCATAAAGATACATTTTTAGAAGTAGTTTAAAAAAGTTACTTAAATTATTCCTTGATCATTTCTTTTATTTCTTCTTAAGCGATCATGACCATGAGGGATATTTATCTTAATTAGCTTATTTTCATTAATGTAATCTTTTGTCAAAATTTCATTAGGATTTTCTCCCCTTTCAATTGCTTTTGCCGCTTCTGCCATAATAAAATTTACCCAAATATGTTGAGTTTTATGTCTTAAACTCCCCATTTTTTTAATCCCTCTTGGATCCGCGTTGGTGATTACCACATCATTTATTGCAGGAGATAATAAAACGTCAATTGAACCGCCAGCAAAATTTGTCCTTGTTGAATAAATTGCAACTTTTCTAGGAATTCCTTTAATTCTTGGGTCTCTAACAATACCTTCAACTTTCATCCCCATTAAAGCTTCAGTATTTTTTCGCATTGTCCCTCCACTTCTAATAACATCATCAAGAATAATTACATCTTTACCCTCAATTCCTTCTTCTTCATTTAAATTATAAGAATCCTCTAACACTAAAGTTTCAACATTACTTCCATCAGTCCCTCTAACTTTATGCATTTTAGCAAAAGCAGAATTAGTCAAACCTGAAGCTTTTCTAACGCCCTGAACAAATTCACCAGCATTAATGTCGGGAGCCATAAACAAAACGTTTTTACCGTTATCAGAAAGATCAAATCCTAAGTTCTGTTGACCATAATCTGAAACTA
>CAZXEM010000043.1:0-9932 GCA_964639875.1 uncultured Methanosarcinales archaeon
AACGATTTCACCCAAGACTGACTTATCCGGCTACGAACGCTTTAGGCCCAATAAATGCGAGCGCCACTCGTGGCGCAGGTGTTACCGCGGCGGCTGGCACCAGTCTTACCCACCACTTATTCGCCAAGCTTTTTACACTTAATAAAAGCCCATGCAATGCATGAGCACTGGGAGTTCCCTTATCACACTTCCGTGCATTGTAAAGGTTTCGCGCCTGCTGCACCCCGTAGGGCTAGGGTCAGTGTCTAAGTACCCTTCTCCGGGCTACCGCTCTCACGGCCCGTACTGATCATAGGTTTGGTAGTCCATTACACTACCAACAGCCTAATCAGCCGCCAACTCATCCTTAGGTGTTGCCTTTAAGTAAAGAAACATTCCAGTATTCCTTACCTATCTGGTTTTAGCCACAGTTTCCCGTGGTTATCCTAGGCCTAAGGTTAGATTATTGACGTGTTACTGAGCATTCTGCCTGTGCCTCCGAAGAGACCCTCTGACTTGCATGGCTTAGTCGAACTCCCATAGCAGCAATCTCCCGCAGGATCAACGGGGATTCTTTCTAAAAATTAAATTAGAATTTTTTTACTAATCCTGTTTTATTGTTTTCCGTATCGCAATTTTTTAACTTTCAAGGAATTGTTCATCATCATCGTCCAAAATTATTTGGATCACCTTTTTCGTACTCAAGATTAATTGAATACACATTTGCTTTAGTTCAAGAACGGGGTGTGTTTATAAAGATTACGGTAGAATTATAGCTCTTTTATTTGATCCTATTATATTGCTTCTTGTTTAAAGGTGTAAAAAATCAAATATTTTTGCAATAAACGTTATATTTATCGTTAATTTTATTCAAATTTAACCCATTTTTTTCTAAACTAGTGATGAATCTATTATAATCCATTATTTTTTTAATTTCTGCTCTTGTACCTCTATTAATCCTGCCAACAATTTCTCCTGGAGGTGTGATAGGATTAATTTTTCCAAGGATTAAAATGTTTTTTTCCGCCATGTTTGCGGTTAAATTTTCAATAGTTCTTCTTCTCCCTTTATCTGTTAAATAGACTAATAAATTTGCGCAGATAATAATGTTATATTGTTCTTCAATTTTTGATTGTAATATATCATGTACATAGAAATCACACTTTTCTTTAATTTTATCACTAATAACAAAATTCGGGTGAGGATATCTGTTTTGATTAAAAAAAAAATATTTATTTTTTAAATATTGAACAAACTTTTCTTCTATTCTTCTTACTCTCCCTAAATTCATAATTTGCTTACCTTCTTTAGCTATTGTGACCATTCTCTCGCTAATATCCATTCCTGTAATTTGAAAATCATTTATTCTTTCATCTAATAATAATGTTGTTAATGAGAACACTTCTTCCCCGCTAGAACAGGGTAAAGAAAGAATTTTTGTTTTTTTTTTTGAGTTTGAGTTTGTTTTCTGATTATTTTTAATTTGAGGTCTAATTATTTCTTTGAAAGCTCCCATTAAACAATCTCGAAACAGTTTACTACTATAATTTAACCCGTAATCAAAGAAATTTTTTTGGATTACTTCTGGTTTTTCTTGTCTTAGTTGAGAGTTTTGTTTAAAGAATAAATCTAATTTCCACGGACCATAATATTGTTCCACATAATCAGCGAGTTCGTTTAATGTAAGCGACACTTCTGGGTATATTTCTGTTTTTTATAAAGAATTCTATGAATGAAAAGATATATTTTTAAACAATTAATGTTTACTGGTTTTATCAATGATCCCTGATTATAAAAAAAACAACTTAGTTAATTTGGTTAATTCTATTATTTCTGGTTTTGGTGGAAAAACTAGTCATCCGCATTTTAAATATTTAGCAAAAGAAATTAAACAATCAACAAATGTAATTCTTCTTGTTATTGATGGAATGGGTTCTGATGTTATTGAAAAAATTGGTAAAACTAATTTCTTTTTAAGAAATAAAGTTCAAAATTTAACTTCTGTTTATCCGCCTACCACCACTGCAGCTATCACTACTATTTTCACTGGCTTATCTCCTAAGGAGCACGGACTTCTTGCTTGGACAATGTATTTCAAAGAAGTTGATGAAGATGTTATGATCCTTCCTTATAAAACTACGGAAGGTAAAACACCTCGTAAAAAAATTCTTCCAAAAATGATTAGTATCTTTAACAAAATTAAAGCAGAAAAACATATTATCATGCCGCAAAAAATGCTTCAAAGTCCTTACAATCATTCTTTTATTAAATCTGCTCAACAATGGAAATATCGTAACTTTAATGGAATGTTAACAAAAATTAAAGATGCAATCAAATCTAGTTCTAAAAAGAAATATGTTTATGCTTATTGGCCAAAATATGATTTAACTTGTCATCAATTTGGTAAAGAAAGTAAGGATGCTAAAGAACATTTGAAAAAGTTAAATTTAGCATTAGAAAAATTTGTTAAAAAAATTCGTGGCACCAATACTTTACTCTTAATTACTGCTGACCACGGCTTTATCACTAGTGGTAAAAAACGTACTGTTGAACTGTCTCAACATGCTACTATTAGAGAATGTCTTTCACGTCCTGTAACTGGAGAACCAAGATCTGCTTTTTGTTATGTTTATCCAGAGAAGAGACAACTTTTTGAAAAATATGTTAAACATAAATTAAGTAAATATTGTCAATTATATAAATCTAAAGATTTAGTTAAGAAAGGGTTTTTTGGTGAAGGTAAAGCTCACCCTCATCTTTTAGATCGGCTGGGTGATTATGTTTTAATCACTAAAGAGAATTATATCTTTACTGATACTATGAAACATTTCTTTAAAGGCCATCATGCTGGTTTGAGTAAAGAGGAGATGACCATCCCTTTGATAAAAGTTAAGTTGTAATGCGCTGATTTGCAACGGAGGAGTAGTTACAACCAAAAAATTTATAAAGAAAACCCTAAATTTAAATATAAAGAATAATTAAAAAATTATAAACAAATTTGGAGACGAATAAATAAAATGACAAATGATAAAAATCAAACAGGATTAATAAAAGCAGATCAAAGTCTTGATTTAGTTCCTACTACTATTAATGCAAGAAGGATTGCTGAAAGTGGTGGACATAGAGAAGAATATTTAGTAGATAAATGTCAAAAATATAATCTTAGTTTAAGAAATTTAGATTCTATTTTAGACATGAAAGAAGAATATCGAACTCATTTGCCAAAAATATTTGAGTTAATAGATGAAGGCTACAGTTTACAAGAAGTTAATGGTTTTTTAGAAATCAGAGATTTGGTAAGTACAAAGCAAGATTCCGTATCTTTAGTTTCTCTATCAAAGTTTTGTAACAAATTTGGTTATGATCCTGTTGATACTGAAACAGTACAAGGTAAAGTTGAAGAATTACATCAATTAATGAATAGAGAGCATTATGGGACTTCAATTAGTAACTTTGTAGATTTAGCAGATAGTTTTGGAGTTGACTCTTATGATATGGTTTTCAGTTTTCTGGAAAAGATGCAACAATCTCGAGCTCATAAAGCAGATCAAAACGAAGTTTTTATGGCAGGTAAAAGAAAACATATTTGTGGTTTATCTCGTGGCACTCATCATAGATCTACTGACAACCATTATAGTTATTCTGAAAAAAGCAAACCTTAATTTTTTTAATATTTTTTAAATATTTTTAACATGGCATCACAAAAAAATCCTTTTCAAGTACTTGGTTTAAACGCAGGATTAATTGTTAATCTTAACGACCGAGAAGTTTCTCTCCTTGTTGATGCACAATTTGAATCATTAAGAAAACTTTATCATCCCGATAGAGCTGGAAGAAGTGAAAAGAAAAGGGTCAGAAATGAAGAGATGTTTAAAGAATTAAGTAAAGCCCACGATTTATTAGATCGAGATCAAAATCCTCGTTTGTATGAACATTATAAGAAAAAGTTGTTTCATCAAAAACCGTTCCAGAAACAAGTTTCTGAACTTGAAAATGAGTTAAGTATTGCTTTAACTCGTGAAAATGTCCTTTATGTTCGAACATTAGACTATTTAAAAAATTTTCATCTACCTGAAGATCCAGTAGATGGTTTTAATGTGTTTGATTTCCCTTCAGGAAGTATTTATTTAATGGATTCTGTTGTTAGTATGTACAGAGGATTAATAGAAAACACTGATGATTTGTTCTATTTACTTAATGTTAATGAGGATGGAAGTTTTACCCAGGTAAGAAGGAAGAGGAAAAATAACAATTCACAGCAAGAGGAATTTTTTAATAAAGAGATTAAAACTTATAAAAGACTTGTTGGTACTGTTGATGCCTCACTTGTCCGTAAACACCACACCAATTTTAAAAGACTGTTGAATACATTTCAATATACTCAATCAATTACTGATGCTGAAATGGCTAAAATTACGAGTAATCGTTCTTCAAGAGATTTTAATAATGAACATGAACTTTTTAATAATCAAATTATCCCTGAACGGTTTAAAGAAGCAATGTTATTAATGACTCCCAGACTTCAACCTTATTCATACTTATTTTCTTTGAACAAAAACGCTAACGGGATTTATTTTTCATTAGAAGGAGAAATCTTAGGCGTTAAGAAAGATGACCAGGTTTACCAAGGAGCCATTAGACAGAACGATTTATTCCCTGAAAATAAAAGTGGAATTTAATAGTATTTTAATGAAACACATTATAAATATAAATAAAAAATTAAAAAAGAAACCTATTCGGTCTTTTCTTCGTTACTTTCTTCTTTCTTTTCTTCTTGAACTGCGTTAGGAGATCCAGGCCTTAACTTAGGTAAAGGTAACGGACTTGGTAATCCAATCTCTTCACTTACTTTAATAGCTTGAATGTTACCTTTATGTAAAGCAGCATTAATAATTACTTCCATTACTTTTGGCGGAATCTGTTTATCTTTTTCCCAACTTGCTTTTACTTCATCAATCAATTCTGCATTTTCAACAAAAAACACTTGTCCTTCAACTTTAATTTTACCTAATTCCGGTTCGTAGGTACAACTAAATGTAAAGGTGAATTTTAACCCTTTCTTACCTTCTGTAGAAAAAGCCATATCTTCAACATTTTTTAAAGAAACGTTGTTATTGATGTTAACTTGTCCGCTTTTAGCTTCTAAGTTTCTTTTTGCGTTAATCTTGTTTAAATTTATTTTTACAATTGTCATTATATAACCACCTTTTTAAGTTTTAATCGTTATTTAGAAAGGTTCTTTATAAATTTTATTAATATTAAGAATAATATTTTACTAACCATGACCACAAAACACTTAAATCATCAGTTTATCATCCATTTATGTACGATTATATTGATACTAATGAAAAATTGATTATTCTTTGTCAAGAATTAGAGTCAGAAAAAGTGTTAGGTATCGATATTGAATGTGAAAATAATTTACACCATTACGGGGCTTACATTTCTTTGATTCAAATTTCTAGTCTTGAAAAAAATTATATCGTTGACATTTTAAACCTAACTGAGTTCAAATGTTTAATAAACATTTTAGAAAATAAAAAAATTCAAAAAATATTTCACGGATTAGATTTTGATTTCAGGATTTTAAACCATGAACTGGGTTGCATTCCAAAAAATGTTTTTGATACTCAAATTGCAGCTTTATTATTGGGGAAAAATGATATTGGGCTAGGGGCGCTAATAAAAGAATATTTCGATGTTGAAAAAATTAAAAAATTTCAAAAAGCAGACTGGACTAGACGACCTTTAACAGAAGAAATGTTAAATTATGCTGCTGGTGATACTATTTATTTAATCAAGTTACGTGATTTTTTAGTTAAAGAACTGAAACAGAAAAATCGATTAACTTGGGCAGAAGAAGATTTTTTAGAAGTTGAAAAGAAAAAGTGGAATTATGAAGAAGGTAATTTCGAATCAGTTAAAGGGTACGTTCACTTAACTCCTTCCCAAAGAGCAATATTTAAACGTCTTTATATTCTCCGTAATAAGTTAGCTAAAAAAATTGATCGGCCGATCCATTTTGTTATTAGTAATAAACTCTTGATAGAATTTTCCGCTAACCATCCAAAAAATTGGCATTCAGTTTCAGGCGTTCACCCCATTGTTAGACAAAATAGTAAAAAGTTTTTTAACGAAGTTAAATTGGGAAGTAGCGAGAAGTGTGAACTAGCTATAAAAACTAATAAAAAATTTAATCTTAAACAAAAAGCATTATTTGATCAATTGAGTGAGATACAAAAAAAAGTTGGCGAACCATTAGGAATCAAGCCACATTTAATCATGAACAAAGAGGCAATGATTGAAATTGTTGTTAATGGCAACTTAGACGGATTGAAAAAATGGCAAAGAGATTTAGTTGAAGAAGAATGGCAGAAAATAGTGAAATAGTTAATAGATTAAATTTTATTTAATTTCTTTTTTAAATTTTTTCAAGAACTTATCCCAATCATTTTCGTCAACTACAGTCCCGCAAGCGTTCTCGTGACCACCACCATAACCATCAATTCCTACTAACGCATTCTCTAATGCTTTTTTAATAGGAAATTTTGCCCGTAAACTACATTTCATTTTTCCGGACTTATTTCTAGCAATTAAAACAACTTTGTCAGGGTAAAGGTTAGTTAATTCGTTAGCCAAGTCTGCAGTAAATGACCATTGATTTTCAGTATAAAAGAAAAGTAACAATTTACTTTTAGTAACTTTCTTTGTTGCAGTTTTTATCAAAGTTTGATATTTCTCATCAACATGTTTGAACCGTTTGTAAAGAAATTTACCCTGAGATGTTTTCTGTTTAAGAATTTCGTCAGGAGATTTTATCCGAGAAAGTATTTTTATGCATTTATTAACTTCATACAACTGACCTTTCAGAAGGAAGGAAAATACCCTTACTAATTCCCCTATTGGTTGTTGATAAACTGCATCGTTAAGATCTTTCTTTTCAGGCAAAAGTTCTGGATACATTTCAATAAACTCGTCAATAAAATCCGGCATGTGCCAATCAGCTAGACAACCAACAGTAGCTAACCAAAGATCATTTTTATCATTAGCAATTTGGTAAGCCATCCTACTGGTTGGAAGATAAATGTCCGGATTTTTCTTACGAGGGTTATAATAATTAACATTTTTAACTTTTAACGGATCGTGATGATCTATCCAAAATATTGGTCTTTTAGCTTCATCAACAAAATCCTGTTCAACAATAGGGATATCTAAAATGAAAATCTTTTCAGGGTTATTTTCTGTAACTTTACGTAAAAATTTTGCATCTACTTTAGGTGCAGCTTTAACAATTACCCCTTTACCTAAACGATGAACTCGATAAAGTAAGAGAAATGAACATAACCCGTCAGGATCATCATCATAAAAAAATAATGGATTCTTAGCAGTATCAAGTTCTTCCCGGAGAGTTTTCACTTCATTTTTGCTTAACATTAGTATAAAAAGGAATTTTTGGTAGTTTTTAAAGGTTGGGGTCAGTTTAGTAATAAGTTTAATAGCAAACACCAGCGCCAAATGAGGCGCATTTTTTTACTGAAAGGAAAAAAATCTCGGGCGCCGTGCCCTGGTGTTTGCATAAATATAATTAACTTTAGAGTTTGAGTTGATTAAAAAACAAAAACCTTTTTAATGTCTAAAATATTACTACCAGATATGCCTTTGTACGAAAAAGAGTGGTGGAAGAAAATTTTTGCCAAAAAACAGCACCAGAAAAAAGTTGACACAGTTAAAGATATTGAAGCAATAATAGAATTTCTTAATGTTGTTAAATTTGAAGCTAAAGAAATTTTACCAGAACTAAGCAAACTTAAAGAGTTAGAAAAAGAACGAGAAGTTGCTAGATCAGGAATTAGACAAATCAATTTAGAGACTCAAGCTAAAATATTAGACAAAGTAATTGAAAAGTATGAATTTTTTCAAAATGATGTTGATATTAATGGATTAAGAGTAAAAATTATCGCCAGACAGTTCTTAAAAAATGCTGAAAAAGAAGGGATGAAAGATTTAATTAGAGAAAAAAATAAGAATTCTAAATGGAAATTTTTGTGGTAATTTAATAAAATACAGATTCAAACTTTTCTTCTCTGGCAGCTGATTTAATAAATTTCATTTCATCTTCAATAACTTTATCAAAATCAAACGTGCTTCTTTTAATGGGGTGATCAATAACCTGATATTCAATGTTTCCGTCAGCAATAATAACTTGAACATAACGTTTTAAACGAGAAGTAAGTTTTCTAGTTTTCGGATTAAGATTGTACTCATCTCTCCAAGAACCGGGATGTATTAATACTTTATTATCTTTATCTTCAATATATTTTTCATGAATATGTCCCAAAATATGAATGTGATCTTTTTTAAATACCCTTTTTCTTTTTCTTTTAAAAGTTTTAACTATGTTATCAACATCCCAATGAACTTTCTTTAACCGCTTGTAAAATTCTCTAAATAACTCCCTTTGTAAAGTATAAGTGGGATCAAAATAGTAACGGAACGGATAATATAAAACACTTTTCAAAAAAAATTTTGTTGTTCTAAGAGTGATTTTCTTAACAACTGGCCGATGTAAATTAAAAAGTGTTTGGCGAGGAAAAATTCTTTCCAGGAAAGGATGATCCTCTTTCATTTCCATAAACTTACTAATCAATCCTAAAGAAGTAAATGGTAAATTTAAAATCCGTTCATCTTGATAAGTTAAAAATAAACGGTCAAAACTGATTTTATTCAAAAAGTCATACTGTTGTCCATGTTCAACATAAACAGTTTTATAACGATATTTTTCTAAGAAATGAATCTGTTTACTATTTTCAAGAATACTTTTAATCTTTTTTTGTACTTGTGGATAAACTAGGTCAAAGTCATGGTTACCAAAAATGAAGTATAAACGATGTTTTTTAACTTTAATAAATTTTCTTAATGCATGAAAAACTTTACTATGAGCATGTTGAATCAGGTTTAGTTTTGCTAAAGAAATTTTTTCTGTAACATGACGAGGATAAACTAACTGGTTTTTTTTAAAATAAGGACATTTCAAGAAATCAAATGTGTCACCGTTAAAAATTAAATCTACTGGGTGTCGTCTTTTACTTAACTCTTTAATAAGTTCACTTAAAGCACGGTCACTAATGAAATCGTCAGTAAGGTTACCACAACCCATCTCTACATCTCCAAGAACGATTATCTCTTTTTCTAAAAACATGATTGTAAAGAATATTTTCTAGAATATAAAGTTAATGGTTATGTGTAAAGAAAAGAAAGAAAATTAATAACTCTTCCCCAGATAAAACCAAGCAGTAGCTTCTTCTTTACAGAAAGAACATTGTTGATTTTTCTTAAGCTTAGGTTGTTCTAAAGGAGAGTTTAACGATTTAGCACCAGTTTTTTCTTTAAACAGATCTTCACAAGGGACAGACCCGCACCAAGGTGCAAAAACAATCTGTTTATTTTTGAACGCAGCTTTAGCATCTTTAAGATTGTCAACTTCAACAACACTAACATTCAATATTTCTTTAGCTTTATCAAACAGATTTTGATGAATTTGTTCTAACAATAGTTCAACTTCCTTATCCAAAGCAGTAATTTCTAAAGCTTGCTTTTCTGAAGTGTCCCGTCTTGAAACCATAACTTGATGTTTCGCTAAATCTCTTGGCCCTAGCTCTATTCTAACAGGAACACCTTTCATTTCCCATTCGTTAAATTTCCAACCAGGACTGTAATTGTCACGGTCATCTAAATATACAGAGATACCTTTCTTTTCCAAACTTTTCTTAATCTCTTTAGCTTTCTTCAAAACTTCACGTTTAGAATCTTCAAAAAGAATGGGAACAATTACTGCTTGCGTTTCAGCCAATTTTGGTGGTAAAACTAATCCTTTATCATCACCATGCATGGCAATCAAAACTCCAATCATTCTCGTTGTAATTGCAAAAGTGTTCTGCCAGACAAAATCTTTT
>CAZXEM010000044.1:0-9589 GCA_964639875.1 uncultured Methanosarcinales archaeon
CCAAAATTGAAAAAAGTTTTTGATGATTATGATCGACTTTTACTTGTTGCAGATGTAAGACGAAAAGAAGCTTGCAAACCTAACGACAGTAAAGCTCGAGCTAAAAGACAGAAATCATACAGATGAGGTTAAAAAAATAAAATGATAATTCCAATAAGATGCTTTTCATGCGGTAAACCAGTTGGTCACCTCTGGGAAGAATACCAAGAGAAAGTTGCTAAGGGCGAAAATGGTAAAAAAGTTCTTGATTCTTTGGGATTAGAAAGATTTTGTTGCCGTGGACTTTTCATGGGTCATGTAGATTTGATTGATCTTGCTGGCGAATTCAAGAAAGGATAGTTTTCTTTTTAATTTTATTTTCTTATATTTCTTAATGATTAGAGTTAAATCTTCTTAAATATCTCTTAATATAAATAATCAGTTAGGTGGTAATCACTTACAGATAGTAAAAATAACGAAATATTTATAAAAATAGGCTATGAATTAATATTTATAAAAATGAAAAAGACAATAATTTTTGATAATGAATGGATAATTGTAAAAAATGATTGGAATAAAGTAGCTGAAACTATCTCAAACAAACTAAGCGTTCCACTTCTTTCTGGAAGTAAATTAAAACAATCATTTAGATTGTATGATAAAACTCCAGAAAATCCTAATGGCAATTCTGATAATCCTCTTTATTTATGTAATAGAGGATTAATTACTTCTGATCAACTATGGGCTGAGGTATTACAAAGTCCTGCGTATGACTTAGAACCTACAACTGAAAGGATCAAAATAATGAGTTCCGCTATGTCAAAATTAACCACTGATGTTGATCAAGACACGGTAAATCTAATTTCAAAATTGAAAAATGAAGGTTATAAATTATTTATACTTTCAAATTCAACTCCAGACATTTATCAAGGAAATAGGGAGAGACATGATTATTTTAACAATTTTGAAAAATCTTATTTTTCATTTGATTCAGGGTTTAGAAAACCTGAAGAGGGTGCTTATTTAACTTTACTAAATGAAAATTGTTTAAAACCAAAAGATTGTATTTTTATTGATGATAAACAAGAAAATTTGGACGGAGCTGAAAGATTAGGAATGATTCCGCTTTATCATAAAATTGGTGATGTGGACAAATTAGAGGGTAAGTTAAGAGAGTTATTGTTAGAATGATGGTATTTGAAACTTTAGATGAAATATTGGTTGATGGCCCTAGTATAGTTAATCTAGATGATAAACCAACTATTGTTGACGATTCCAAAATTCAACGTGATCATTATATTGATATCTCTGCTGAAGGGACATTCTTAGTTAAAAGGACCATTAAATTATGTTATGAGCACATGAAAAAGAAAGATCTTGAAGACAAAGTAAATCATCTTCAGTCTCTTGGAGTACTAATTACTGTTGGGGAGACTTTAAAACAATTAGAAGAAAATGATGATTGCCGTATTTTAAGAAGTAGAGAAATTGCCAAAGAAAAAACTCCCGTTGTTATCAATGACGAATTAAAGTTATTCTTTGATGAAAAATGTATGGAAAAAGATAATCTGGTTGTATATGCAAAAAAGAACGGGGAAGTGGGTTTAGTAAACCCATTTTATTATTTATCAATAAATAATTCAGAAATTGAATTGGTAAATAAATATTTGAAGAATATGGAAAATTATCCTAATGCAAATAAATTATTAAATGAACTTCCTAAAGATGAAAAAAGAAAGATTTATGATTTATTAACTACGATTGGTGAAAGGACTAAATTAACATACGGATTTGAAAGTGATGATTTCTTATTATTCAAGAACTTAGTCCCTATTTTAAATGAATTACAGGTTCCAGCGTTAATCGGATGCGGTACAACAGGGAATGAGAGTGAAGATATGGTTTATGGGTTTATTGATAGGTTATCAAATTATAAATTAGATGAACTGTTTACTAATGAAGATATTTTAAATTTATCTAGGCTCTTATTTAGTGTGAATCCTCCAGAAAGATATAATTCTAATGGGGATCATGAATGGGATAATTATATGGAACTTCCAAATATTAGAACAATCACTGATGAAACTTCTTCTCTTATAGTTGGAGAAATTAGTGGCAGAGTTTTTAAGATATATCAAGATGAAAACATAGTAAAAAAAGAAGCTTTTCTTTTAAAGCAATTTGAGAATCATCCCTTGCTTTCAGGACGAGTACAAAAATTATCATTAGCTTTAAGAGGTAAAGATTTGGAAGAAAAACTAAAAAAACATAATTTTTCTGAGTCTAAAACATCAGAAATAGTAAGTACTGCTGAATTTGGTTATCTCTCGTTTAACGGAACTTACCTCCTTATTTCTGAAAGTGAAATTTCATTAAAAAATGATTCACGGTCAGCTGTATTAAATCCAAGAACTAAGCACGTAAACGAAACTCAAGAAGGTAGGTTTGAAGGTAAACTAATTCGTTGGGAAGAAAAACAGTCTCAAAAACATTATCTGGATATAGTTACAAAACTAACGAAAGAAATACAAAAACAGGGATTAAAAAGTGAGTTATTAAGTATAGCAAATGATAAAATGGTAAATCGGATGTATACTTTAGCTTGTTTACATGGTAAATCAATGTCGCACATTGATAATGATTTGGTTAAAGCTGAATATGTTGATTTTGTACCTTTAGAATTGAAGCTTGAAAAAAATAATACTAATGAACATTTTAAATTATTTACCACACATGATCAGCAACCCTCATTAAAATCTAAGCTTTTAAAAGCTTACCTCAACGCAAATAAAAGGCAATCGGAACTGTACGAAAGAAGGAAAGCTGAAAATAAACTTGTCTTAACTCACGGTGATGCAAAGTGGGATAATTGGTTTGGAGATGTACTCGGTGATTTTGGCAGTGCAAAATTTTCTACCGAATATAAGGATGTAGCAAAATCATTACTGGATTCAGCACATCATAAATATTCTTCACTTGAAAAAGATTACTTAACTTTTTTAGAAAATTCTCAAATTGGTGAAAACCAAATTCAGTTTATGAAAAAAACAGATATTTCTAAATTAGTTGAAAATGGGAAATTAAGTACTGAACTCGGCACAATAATGCAAAAGTGGAAAGATGAAGAAATCACTTTTGGTCAATTTAAATCTGAATATGCATCTTTAATTAGAGAATCAATACCAGAAGTTCCAGTAACTGCTGTAATAGATGATTACATTGCAGTTTATGTTAAGATGAGAGAACTCACTGGGTCTCCTGTTGAAGAGTCTCTGGAATCGTTTACTCATAATGTTTATGACGCACTTATTACTGAATCGGTGAGAACAATTTATTATAAATTTCCACAAACAGAAAAAAAGTCAGTTGTTGATCATCTAACTATTGTCGCAGAACATTACGTGGATGTAATTAATAATTAAAATTTAAAATAATTATTCATTTTCTAGTTCATTAAAATCTAAACCAAATAATGCTGTTGTTGAAACGGCAATTATTCTTGTGATATTTGATAGTAACAATAAGTATTGGTTATCTAAACCTTTTGCTTTAGAAATTAATTCTAATATTTCTTTCATGATCTGATCAGATTTTGATCTTGTTTGATGTGCTAAATTTAAATCTTTTTTATAGAATGAATCATATAATAATAGGTAGCATTCATTAATTTTTTCTAATAAAGTTATTATCTTGGTGTCATCTACTATTTTTTTATTCATTACATATATTTTGTAAAAATAAAAGTAAGCATGTTGTAAAAGTGATAATTGTGAAATCAGATAAAATAGTAAATATGAATTCTTAGGTCCTTCAATTTTTTCTTTAATAACTATCCTTCTGATAAAATTGTTAAAATTATCAAATATCTCTTTGGTTTGTTTTCTTTTATCAAAATTGAATCTTTTTTCTTTAATATCATTACTTATATCTTGTACATCTTCTTTGATTAATAACATCATTTTTCTCAAAATAACATTAAACTTTTCGGGAGATGGTTCTGCTATGTTTTGAATAACACATTTGTTATCTAATACTTGAACTATTTCAAAACCTAACAATGTATTTTTAACAACTTTTTGAATTATTTCAAACTGTTCTTTGTTTTTGTATTGAATAGTTAATTTATCAAAACCTTTACGGTAAATCTGATGAAGAGAAATAGTAATGGTTCTTTTATTATAATCACTTATATTAATAAATAATTCACTGTCTTTAGTTGGTCTTTTATCTGTGCTGAAAATAAGATTGCCTTCTTCAATCTCACATTCTAAGTAGTCTCCTTTTTCTAAATTATGTTCTCTGATCCATTTACTAGGTAAACTAGCTACATAAGTTGCTTGTCCTAATTTGATGACTTTTCTTTTCATAATATCTTCTGAGCTTATTTAATATATAAATCTTTCTTAATTCTTAAGAATTTCTGGATTCTTATATATCTTAGGGAATAAGTATAAGAACACAGCTCATTATAACAATGATATCAAAAACAGAAGTATGAACTCAAAACAAGGTAATCACTTAAGAGTGATAAAAACAACAAAAAGTTTATATAAAACAACGATTTTAAGATAAATATGACAAAAAGAACAATCGATGATATGGTTAGGGAAGTTTTCCCAGGAAGAGAAATGGCTGATGTAGCTGTTATTCTTGATACTTCTTACCTAGTTGGACTTCCTGAAGAAAAATATGCACGTTTTTTAGCTGGTAGTAAGGAATACCATTTTGTGATTACTAAAGCTGTTGAGAAAGAACTTCATTATCAGCCTAAAGGAATAACAGCTCCTTTAATTACTAAACCTTTAAAGCGGTTTATTTATGATCAACTACAACCTGAAAAAATAGATTATCAAGCAACTGGAAGCAGAAAAAAATTCATTAAACATGCTTGTAAAAAAGGTTGTCGAAAAGATGAACCAATAAGTGAAGCAGATATGGGTCAGATTGCTTATGCAATGGAATTACAGGAAAAGCAAAGAATTCCAGTAGTAATATTAGCTGAAGATTCTCATATTAAAGGTACTGTAAAAGAACTTAGAAAGTATGGTTATAATATTTTTGCTTTATAGGTATTTAAAAAAATTTTTTTACAATTTTTTCTTTTTCTTTTAACAAATCTGAAATTTTTTGGTGAAGATTATCGTCGACTAAACAAATATCACTTAATTTTAATAAACCATACATTACAGTACCGTACTGAAGATTTTCTTTTTCTTCGATCAGAAAAGGATGTTTTTCTTGATTAGTTTTTATCATATATCTTAAGAAAGGGTTATCCCCGAAAGAAGATTCTAATACTTCACGATAAATTTCTTTTTCTTTTAATTGTGGGCGAGATTTAATTGGTACCAAATAAAAATCTTTTACTGTATTTCTTTGATTATTTTCTTGAAAATTAATTATAGAAAATCCTAAATCTCTCTCTTTTCCCCCCATTCCTGTTAGATTGTGAGCAACAAGTAAGTATGAATTCTCATCAAGATTAGAAAAATCAAGGTAATCTTCTAATAAAATTAATTGGTTAAGATTAGTCATTAAAATAGTAATTTTGTTTATTTCTTTATAAATTTTTTTATTTGTATCAACTTTTAGGTAGTACCAATTTATATTTCTTATATTTCTTAAGCAAAGAAAAGATAACTACCGCTAAATATTATATACTTAATGAAAAATACCTCATCTAGCATATACCACTATAAAATAGTAATTAACCATAAACTATTTAAAGAAAACCTATTTTTAAGATGATATTGTAATATTTACGGGGGTTTAATAAAATGAATAATCTTGAAAATGAATTAGTAGGATATCGAGTATCGATTGAAGAATATAATGAAGGTGTTGAAGAACGTGATGGTGCAGTAGTTCAAGAACGTTATTTAATGGAAACTTGCAATGAACTGCAAACAAAATTAGATGAAACAAAAAGAAAATATGAATCTGCTCGAGCTTTTACAAAACAAATTGTAAACGTAGTAAGTAAATTAGAATCTCAAGTAACTTCTTTTGATCCAATTGCTGTTGTTGTTGATGAAATTAAAACTGTTTCTGTAGATTTAAGAGTAAGAAATGCTCTTTATTCATCTATAGAAAATCTTCCTGATGCTGATGAAAAAGAAAAATTATTAGATCCTGCGGCAATTGAAATTGATAATAAACGGATCAGTGCGTATCAAAGCGCTTTAGAAATTGAAGATTTGGAAATGGCTGAATCTATTCATCATTTGTATGAACAAGCAAATATTAATAATAATAAAAGGAATGATTTGGAAAAAATATCTGAAACCATGACTGCAGGTATAGTTGTTAACAAAAAGGAAGATAATATTGAACTTTATGTTTCAGTTGATAAAGAAGAACCAGAAGGGTTAAGTCTTGATTTAGTTGCAACATTAGGTAATACTTTAGCTGTAGTTGATGATGTATCTTATTTAGATCCAAGTTACACTAATGGTATTATGAAAGTTGACGTTATAGTTAAAGATCAAGAAAATTTTATTAGTATTTTAGAAAGTCAAGTTCCTGAAAATTTTGCTGATGCAAATGTTGAGTATAAAGTTATCGTTTTAGAAAATTTGGAGAGTAAAGTTGATTCTGGATCTGTTGATGGTCAACAAACACCTCCTACAGATTCTGGTGATAATGAGGATGGTTCAACTATCAATTCTGATGATGAATTAGTTGAAGGATCATTTAAAGCTGAAAAAGTTTACACTCAAAAAGAAGCTGCTCAAATTTTTGAAGCAAAGGCTAAAGAAGTTTTAGGTACTGCACTTCCGGTAAACAGTTATATTAAAATTTTAAGTGGTGAAATCTCTAAAGGAAAATTACCTCATATAGAAATTGATGGTAAAAAACAGATTGCTGCGGATGTTCTTACAGGAAAAATTGAAGACTATTTTTCTCGTAAACTTATAGTTAAAAGTGATGATGATGGTGGTCAACAAACACCGCCACCTGCTAGTGGTGCTGAATCTGGATCCAGTCCTGCTCCGGATGGAAGTACAGGTTCATCTCCAGACAAAGTTTACACTCAAGCAGAAGCTGCTAAGTTAATGAAAGAAAGGGTTCAAATTGAATTGGGAACCTCATTAAAAGAACGTAGTTATGCCGGTGCTTTAGGTTCATTAGTTTCTCGGGGCAAGTTAGCATCTGTTGTTGAGGAAAATGGTAGAAGATGTATCCCCGAAAATGCATTGAACGAATATCTTGGTGAATATCTTGCCAGAAAAACAAAAACAAAAACAAGTACTCCAGGAATGAAAGTTGAAAGTATGAGTCAAAAGGATTTTGAAAAAGAACCTAAACCAAAATATGCACATAAACGTTTAAGTGAAGAAGGGAGTCTTGAAGAGGAGTTAGGAATTTCATTAAGAAAATTGTTTGCAGATAAGGATTATTTACCAATCGCAAAAACAAGTCTTTGTTTAGGTCACGCAGATAATTATTTGTATTTTGGTGAACATTTAGATTTTAAGGGTGGTCCAGTAAAAACTAAGAAAGAAGATGATTATAAATCAGTTAATCTTAAATCATTAGAAAAACATTTAGGACCTAATAAATTATATTCAACTCGAGATGTTGCTTTAATTTGGAAAGAACGAGCAGAAAAAGAGTTAGGTACTGCTTATGATTTGGAAAGTTACAAAGCTTCACTGAACAGAGATATTAGAGAAGATAAAGTTAATGCGATAAAAGTTGGTATTCGTAACTTTGTCCCTCAAAAACAAATGGACATATATCTTGGAAACTATTTTGCACGTAGAAAAATTGGAGCACTGGAAGATGAAACTATCTCTTCTAAAGATTTAGCAAATCTTTTGATGATTAGTACTACTTCTGTTAATAACAAAGCCAAACATGGATGCTTTGAAAAGGATGAAGAAAATGGAATGTATTCAGTAGATTCAGCAAAGAATTTTGTAGAAAATCATGCCTATAATGGTCGTGGTTGGGTTGCAAAAGAATAAATTATATTCGGTAAAAAATTACGAAAATGACAGAAGAGAAACATAGTCTTAAAGAAGCAGCAGGAATATTAGAACTGAAAATATTAGACTTAGTTCGGGAAGTAAAAGCTGGTAATATAAATTGTGTTCAAGAAAATAATTCTGTCTATTTTACTGAGGGAATGATTTGTGATTTTATTCCTAGTGTTCTTTTAGAAGCTGAAACTGAAAAAGAAGTTGTTCCAGAAGTTAAAGAACCTGAACCAGACCCAGAATGGCTAATTAGGGCAAGAGATATTTTGTCTGATAAAATTGACCATTATCTCTCTCAATATGGTGAAAAGAGAGTTAAAGCTGTTGTTAATAACTTTTCTTCATTAGGCGATGAAAATATCGTGGCAAGAATGATTGCTACTGATAAAGATGATAGTATTTTTAAATTGCAGAACGGATCTTTTGGTCAATATATTAGTGATTTGTATAGTTTAACTAACCACATTAGAGAAATGTTTGGTGACGAAATTCCTGGAAGGTATTCCTTAGAACGTTTTCCAGAAAAATTTCTTCCTGGTAATATTGAATCTTTAAATTTAGAACTTAACCCTCTTGAAAAAGAAGATGAGCCAGAGAAAGATTCTATTGATTTAATATGTGAAGATACTGGTTATGAACGAGATTTAGTTAAAGAATTACAAGAAGATGGGTATAACATATATTATTTAGATTCAATCATTAAAGATGGTCTTAAACTTAAACCTAGTGGTCGTGCTTACTTTAATAAAAGGTACGCTAATGGAGAAAAAATGTTTCCAAGAATTATAAGTAGTTTAGAAAGAAAGGGGATAGCTCATGACCCACAACTTGTTGATGAAACAATAAAAATGTTAGGAGAATTAGTAACTACCTATAAAGAAGGTGATTGTTACAGAATTAATTCTCAGTGGGGAAGTATTGCTGAAGGATCAATTAAAAAATATTTTCAAAAACTTTTTGATGACCGGAAAGAACAAAATGGAAAATGATTTGTTATCGTTAAAAGAAGCTGCAGAGTTTCTAGGAATATCTATCTTAGACCTAGTTCGTGATAGTAAAAGCAATGAAGTTCCTTCTCATGTTATTGATGGTACAATATATTTCTCAAAAGAAGAACTTCTTAATGAAAATGTTGAAGAGACTGTTGTTGGAGAAAGTTTGGAAGAAAAAGTTGAACAAGAACTTATTGTTCCTGAACCAGTTATTGAAACTCCGGTAATAGAAGAACCAGTACCAGAAATTGAACTTACTCCGGAAAAGTTTACTCATGATTATATTCAAAACTTTATTGATGAAAGAAATAGGCGTGGTGTTCATGTTAAGTTTGACGGATACAATCGAGATTTTAGAAAAATTTTTCCTGGTCTTGACCCGGTAAAAGAAACTCAACGCATGGAAAAAGAAGGTTTGTTAAGAATTTTTCCAACTCGTGGTGGGGTAAAAATATATTTGCCGGCATTAGAAAAAGTTGTTGAAAATGTTGATCAATATAATTATCATAATAAGAATGAATGGCGAGAAAAATGGTCAAATTTTCAAAGTAGAAATTTAACAATTAACAAAAGAAGTAAAGTTCTTTATTTAGGTGGTTTTGGTAGTGAAGTTGAAGGTTATTTAAACCTTGGAGT
>CAZXEM010000045.1:0-9430 GCA_964639875.1 uncultured Methanosarcinales archaeon
ATTTACTTAGAAGTATATAAAAGTTTTGTTAAATAGAATATAAACAACCACAATACTTTTGATGGTAGAGATTTAATGAGTGAGCTAATTTCTTAGCTTTATTTAATAATTCAAATCGTTCTTGTTTGTCAAAATTAAATTCTAAATATTGTAAATTATTTTCTTGAGCCAATTGATTACTTAACTTATTAATAAAAATTATATCTTTGTACGGACTTAAATTTAAAGTTGTTGAGAAATGAGTAAATCCATTTTCTTTAGCAAATTTTACTGTTTCTTTTAATCTCAATTCAAAACAGATTTTACAACGATTTCCATTTTCTGGTTCTTGTTCTAATCCTTTAACTGCGTGGAACCAATCTTTTTTGTTGTATTCTCCTTCAATGATTGGAAAATTATAATTTTTTGCGATCTTCTTAATAGAATCTAACCTTTTCCGATATTCTTCTTCTGGATGAACGTTAGGATTGTAAAAGAAAATAGTCGCATCATAATCTTTAATGAAATCTAAATAACTAAGAAAACAGATTCCACAACAAATATGAAATAGTAATTTTGGTTTCATTATTAGTTAAATTTTTAGTTAGATTTAAATCACTTTCTCTCATGAATAGTCAAATAAGAAATAATAGCAGGAATGATAAATAATCCTGAAAAAACAAAAGTTAATTGTGATCCAACTAAATCTGCTAATACTCCTGCAATTAACATTGCAAGCGCCACACCAAAATGAACAAACATTGATTCAAATGAAGCCACAGTAGCCCTTATTTTTGATTTTAAATGTTTTTGAAAATAAGGTCTTTGAATTGGTTTTTCTAAATCACCAATGTTTCCAATAATGATCATAAATGTTAAACCTGCTAATGGTGAAACAACAAAGAAAACTGCAAATGTTAAAATAATTTCTGTAATAGCAATGAATGAAAGATATAATTTTTCTTTTTTGAAAAACAAAAAAATTTTTTTAGCTAAGAAAGGTAAAAAGATTCCTATCGCTCCAAAAATACTTACCAAATAACCAAGGTAATGTGTTGGCAACCCTAAATCTAATAAGAAAGGTTGATAAATTATTCCAAACATACCCCCTGCAAGAGCTAAGAAAAAAGCTGCAATTATTAAATGAAAAATCACTGGGTTTTTGTATGAATGTTTAAAACCTGATTTTAAATGTTGAAGAGAATGTTTAAAAATATGCTGAGGTAATATTTTTTTAGGTTTATAATTTTCACTTACAAACATTAATACTATTGCGGAAATGAAAAAACCACAACTTTCAATAAACCATAAAAAATCGTAACCAATCAAATTAACACCTAAAAAATTTGTGATCACCTCTTTTCCAAACAATACAATTAATCCTGCTGCAAATAATCCAGATAACATTAAAGCTGCTCTGTTAAAACTTCTATTTTTGACATAATATTCTAAAATTAAATTGTCTCTTTTACTTTTCTTTAAATTATCGACAATCCATGCTTGATCAGCCCCAGTAGATAAAGTATTAGCAATGCCCCAAAAAACAAAAATTAAAGTTAATGAAAAAACATTAGAAATGAAAGGAATGGTTAACAATATTACGCCTACCAATAACAAACTAGAAATGACAGATGTTTTTCTGCCAAAAACATCCGCTATAATTCCTGTAGGTACTTCAAATAAGAAAGGAGTAATGAATAATACGGCTAAAGCAAGTGATAATTCTGCAAAACTGAACCCTTTTAAACCAAAATAAACTACAATCATGGGTTCAACAACAAGAAATAAGCCAGCAATAATATTTACTAAATAAAAAGGCCCCAATAATTTCAATTCCTCTTTTTTAAAAAAAGACATTTTAATACTTATATTAAATAGCCAAAACTTTATAAATTCACCTCTAAATTAAGATAAACATGCAAGATTACGAACAATTACTTAAAAAAGCTGAAGAAGAACTGCCAGAAAACATTTCTGGTGGAGAACGATTTGTTATCGAAAAGGTTAAAGGTCATTTAGAAGGTAATAAAACAGTTTTAATAAATTTACACGCTATTGCTAAATCTTTAGGTAGAGAGGTTCAACATCTATTGAAATATTTATTAAGAGAATTAGCTACTCCTGGAAAAATTATTCGAGACAGAGTACTTTTAGGAACAAAAGTTTCTGCTGGTAAAATCAATAAGAAAATTAAAAAGTATGCTTCTGAATTTGTATTCTGTTCTGAATGTAATAAACCAGAAACAAATTTGATTGAAGATCACGAAGTGATTTATTTAAAATGTTTAGCTTGTGGTGCTAAAAAACCGGTTAAGAATTTAAAATGAAATTCATAGTTAACGAAAAACAAACTTCTCAAGGAATTATCTTAGTTGTTACAGATTCTAATATTATTGGCAAGAAATTTGAAGAAGGTAATAAACAATTAGATTTAACTGATAACTTCTATGCTGGTGAAGAAAAAACCAGTGAAGAGGTTAAAAAATTAATTAATGACGCTTATGTATTACATCTTACTGGTGAAGAAGCTGTTTCTCTTGGTAAAGAATTAAGATTGGTCGAGAATGTTATTGTGATCAAAGATATTCCTCACGCAGAAGTATTGTTAGAATAGCTAACCAATAAAACTGCCCAATCCTGCTTGTTTCTCTTTTTCTTTCCCGAAAACATTATCAACATTCAACTGCAATAAATTTAATGTTTGTTTCAAATAAGGAGAAAAATCATATTCTCGAGCAAGTCGTAATGAATGACCTAAATATTTTATTACTGAACCTTCAGAAATGGTAAAAATGATTTTCCCGTTCGGACATTCTGTACATCGAGCGGACATTGGAGGTCTTCGATATTTAGTATTGCATTTTACGCACCTAAATTGTTGCATGCTAAACTTTCTTAAATTTCCCCGAATATCTTTCAAAAAATGTTTTTCAATAACTAATTTAGCAACATCATCCATATCTACTGCTCGAACTCTTTTTGCAATTTCCATCTGTCCAAGAAGTTTATCTTCCATAGTAGGAATCGTTTTATACGCAGAACATAAAACACCTTTATTAAAATTAGTAACCCAATGAGTGTACCCAAAATTATCGTGCTGTGATTCTGTACCTAACCGATCAGCAATTTGTTCAACCTTTTTCCCACCATCAAAAGTTACGTCCCACGGTTTTTTCATTTCTAAAGCAGCTTCATAAAGTTCTAAAGGATATTTCCAAGCAATATCCATCCCATGAACTTGATCATCAACTTCTGCAGGGTTTAATGTCGAAGTTAATACTAATGGAGCATCCATAGTTTTAGCCCCACGTCTCTCAGGAAGATATTGACGAGAAAAGTTAAGTAATGCGTCCATCAAAAGAAGTACAGCGGCTTCATCACCGTCACAGTCCCTCCTAAGGCCGGCATGCCACATGGGATGTGCTAATAACCCTTGTGTTTCAGAAAAACCAATAATTCTTCCCATTAATCCAGCAGAAATGTGTGGCGCTAAACCAATAACTAAATGGCCAACTAAATCTTCTTCTTTGTCAAGATTATAAAATGGTTTTGATTTATAAAATTTAATTAATAATTCATCAATAAAATTAGCTACTCGTTTCATAACTTTTGGACCAGAATCTTCCAATGAATCAAAACCTGGTAAAACGATATCTTGCGGTTTTAATTCCAAAATTTGTTCTTTATCAATTAATTCTTTTCCAAAAATATCTTTATGATAACCTAATTGTTTTAATTTTTCAACTGAAGTTTTAATTTCTTTTGGTTTGAAATGAGTGAGGGGCATTTCCGTACAATCGTAACGGGTAGTCCCATCTTTATTAACGCTTAATGAATGTTTAGCCCTTAATATCCCTTTAGATAAATGTTCAAGGACACGTTCTTTATTTGAAGTTCCCCTTACCCCTTTAATCAAATCCGGATGTAACCTTTCTCCTAACCTTTCTTTTGCTTTATTAAAATAATATTTAATATCAAGATCTTGACTTTTGTAAGGATTAGTTGGGCCATGACGGCAAGTATCTTTTTCTACATCGCCACAAAATCGACAATAAAACTTTTTTTCACATGGATTATTGCATTCTTCACAAGAACGATAAACCATCTCTTTTTTACACTTTTGACAGTAATAAGTAGGGAAAACACTTCTAATTTTACCTTCTTTTAGTGCAGCTTGAAAACTTCTTAACCTTCCCCCTTCATCACCAATTGGAAACATTACTTGAGGATTACCAGTCATCGATCTCATTTTAGCTTTTTCTGGCCTGCCCATCCGAGCACCAACAAAAGTTCCTGCTTTATCAATAATTTTTACACTACTAAGAAAATTTATAACTTCTAATCCATCTTTATTAGCAACAGATTCTGAAGTTAATTTAATATGTTCTAACCCTTTTTGATCTTTAAAATCAAAGCAAAAAGCAAAAATTCTTGCTTCTTTTCTTTGTAAAATTAAATTTTCTTTATTAATAATTTGGTGAGTCACGCCTAATTGATCTAAAACTAATTTTGATTTTTGGTGAAGTTCATTATCAGAATAATAAGGTAAAATTATCTTTTTTATTCCTTCTTCATCAATTTTAATTTTTCCATCATTTAACCAATTCATTAAAATCAACATATTTTCGCCAGAAACTAATTTCCAATAAAAGATATATTCTGGATGCAACGGTACGTTTAATTTTTTACTAATTTTTAAAGATTCAGACCAAGTAGGAATTACAAATAAAGGCCTATTAATAATTTCAACTAACTTTTTTTCTTCAATTTCAATAAGCTCTGCCGCTTTTTTTAATCCATCTTCTTTAAACAGATTACTAATTGATTTTTCGACTTCTCTTGCCCACCATTCAGAACAATATCCAGCAGGAACAAGGTCATGACCATTTTCTGAAAAATCACCATAATTAAACAAAATATCTCCTAAGAAAAGTACTTCTTCAATTTCAGGAAGATACTCTTTAGCTTCAGTTTCAGTTTTTAATTGTAATACTGAACCATCATTTAACTTTACTATTGGGCCTTCAATAGTATCACAAACAGTAATAACTGTAGCTTTGCCAGGACGTTCAGTTTTTAATTGAGTGCCAATAGCGATGTATTTGTCAAGAACCACCATGGTTGCAGGATGTAACGCAGAAGCAGAAAAACCTGAAACTCTAGTTCTACCATAACGTAACCGAAATCCTCCTATGGCTAATGGATGAGTTAATATTGGTCTTCCTGCAACTAAATCCATAATAAAAGTATTATTAGGTTTAACTGTTTTCTTCTCTTCAACATTTTTATCATCTTTTCCAGACCCATGCGCGGCATGAATTTTTTCTTTCAGTTCTAAAAAATCAGCAAGAAATTTCCAATGACCTAATCCGAATTCTTCACCCCATTTAGCCAACCTTTTCCAAAGTTTAGGTGTTTTTTGACATAATCCTTCTGCTAAAACTAATGCTACTCCCCCTCTAATCAAATTTGTTTCAATTCTTGGAAGATCTTTAAAATTGGAAACTTCAAATTTTTCAGTAGGATCACCATCAACTTCTACGGGTAAATGAGAAACCATAAATTTTAATTCTTCATCACTGGGATGATATTGTAAATTAGTTACCCGGTCATGATAATCATGAACTTCGGAATTGTAACGGTTAACTTCAATTTCTTCTGGGTCATAAGTCGAGTAACCCATTTTTACACGAACAAAATCACTCAAAATAACCGACACTGAAGAAGCTGTTCCACCAGCTGCCCTAATTGGACCAGCATATTGTAAAGATAAATATTCTTTACCATCACGTCTTTTTTTAATTTTCAAACCAATAAAACCTTCAAGAGGAGCAGAAACTATTCCTAAAGTTAAATAAGCAAAACCAACCCTAATTCCCACTTCCATTGCTTCTTTTTTATCTTCAAATTTGCAAAACTTTTCTTTAGCAACTTCTTCAGCAATTTTAAAACCTACTCGCCAATCTAACTGACCATATTCTTTTTCTAACTCTATAATTCTTTCAGGAACTTTAGTTTTTTCTATCTGTGGGGAAAGAACAGAAATTAATCCTACAACCCGTTCAGCCATATTATTTGCTAAAGGGATAGAAACTTTATCATCAGGATCGAAACCTTTTTTACGGGCAACATTAGCTAAATCGTAACTTCGTTTAACTTCATCATTAATTGATTTAAAGTACTTTTTGATTTCCGGTGAAGTTTTCATTTTTTATGTTTTTATTAAATAAATTTAAGTATTTTTATTTCCCTCGTTTTTAAATTTACTAATGGTACCCTTGCAGGTTCAGGCTCGTGACCTAACTTTTCTTGAAATGATGTTTTTGCTTGCCAACAACTTCCACTAATCATCGTTACTCCTTTATAATTGGCGACTTTAGAATAATGAATATGCCCAGTAAGGAAAAAATCAGGAATTTTTTTAATTAATAATGGATCTTCTTTATGAGCAGGAAAATAAGGTGTTGATTTGAATGAAGGAGCTAAGTGTCTTTTTTTTAATAAGAATTGCATGATTAAATCTGCTCGATTATAACCACCATTATTACGAATAGATTCAACATTAGCAACGTAATAATCAAAACTATAACCATGATACATTAAAACATTAAACCCAGAAAATGTTTCGGTTTTAGCAATATTTATTAGTGCAGGATTAGATACTAAAGTTACATTAGGAATATCATGTAAACAAGAAACATATTCTTTATAAAAAACTGGTTGAGGTTCTGCTAGATGAACCAAATCGTGATTACCAGGACAAATAATAATTTGTTTATCAACAGGCACTTGTTTAATTAATTTTGAGAATGCCTCATATTGATGAACAATGTCGGGAATAGTTAATTCTTCTTCTTGGCCAGGATAAATTCCAATCCCGTCAACCAAATCTCCAGCAATTAAAATATATTTAACTTTTTTTGCAAGTTCTTTTTGTTTTTCGTTTCCTACTTGACTATTTATCCACCGTAAAAACTTTTCAAATTCTTCTTGAAGAAAAACATTAGACCCAATATGAATATCTGAAAGAAAAATTGCATATTCTTCCTCTTCTCCTTTTTTTAATTCATTTGATTCGGGTATGTCTGGCCAAATAATTTTATTTGCAAAAATAATTTTATCTCCCGAGGTACCGCTAATCCCAATAACTTCATCAAAAACTAAATCTTTAGCAGATTCAAATAATTCTTTATTATTTTTTGAAATCAGAACTTTAATTTTTCCTGTTAAATCTTCTAAAGTGATCATTAAATGTCCAGTTTTAGTTTGCCCAATTTCTTCCACTAATCCAATTATTGAAACTCTTTCTTTCTCTTTTTTTCCCAAAACACGATTAATGGTAAGTGTACTTTGTAATTCTTGGCGATTACGTAAAATATTTTCTATAAAACGATATCGTGAAACAAAAATATTACTAAAATCTTGGATTTTATATTTGAAAGGACTATTTTTGTAAGAAATAACTATCTCTACTTGATTATCAAAATTATTAATTGATTCAGAATTTGAATCTAATAAATGAGCTGTTTCTTCTTTTTCGTTTAAACTATTTGTAGGAGTTAAATCAATATTTTTTGAATTATTATTATCCATTTCAGTTTCTGAATTAGATAATTCTTGTTCTTGAGTAAATGTAGGCGTATTTAAAACTAAACTAGTTTTTTTTAATTGTTGTAATTCATTTTGGTAAAGCTCATCATTTTTTTCACTTTCAGCTTCAGCTTTTAATCGGTCAAGCTCATACCAATCAACTAAACTGGATTGTTGTTCAATAACTTTAACATAATCGGAATTAAGAACAATTAAATCATTATCCATTTCTATTTTATCAACTATGGAATTGTTTGATTCATTTTCTAAAAAATCTTCACTTACTAAAATCCCTTTAGTAAACATTTCTTCAACTAATTTTTTTTTTTCAACCATTTTTAAATAAATTTAATTGTTGGAACGATAAATAAAATAATGTTAATCCAAATTTAACGACTTTTCTAAAATTTCTTTAAGTTTAATAATCATATTTTCATCTAATGATAAAGAAATTTCTCTAGTTCTTCCGTACCTACCTTTAGAAATTATTTTAGCATTAATAATGCCTAACATATCTAATTCTGCTAAAATGTCTGAAATTCTTCTTTGAGTAAGAACATTAAACCTACTTTTTTTACAAATATTTTTATAAATTTCATATATTTCTCCAGTATAAAGTTGTTTCTTTTGTGGTGAAATTAAAATGATTGCATAAAGTACACTTTGAAATTGTTTAGGTTGGTTAATAACTGCACCAACAATATTATCAGATTCAATCTTTTTTTCTGCCTCATCAAGATGAATAATATCTACAAATGAAGATCCACTTCTTTCAGCAATTTCTCCAGAAATCCTCAATAAATCTATCGCTCTTCGTACATCTCCATGTTCTCTAGCGGCATAAGCAGCACATTTTTCAATTAAACCTGGACGAATAGTATCAGGTTTAAATGCATTTTGAGCGCGGTTACGTAAAATGTCTTGAATTTGTAATGCATTATAAGGTGGGAAAATTATTTCTTCTTCAGATAAACTACTTTTAACTCGAGGGTCAAGATTTTCTGAAAATGTTAAATTATTAGATATTCCCACTAAACCAATTTGAGAATTTTTTAGTTCTGAATTGATCCTAGTTAAATTATAAAATATATCGTCGCCCATTTTTTTAGTTAATTGATCAATTTCATCAAGAACTAACAAAATTACCCTCTTCTCTTGATCTAAAAGAGTATAAAATATATTATAAACTTCATCGGTTGGTAAACCAGTAGAGGGAATAGTTCTTCCAAATTCTTTAATAATTTGAGCAATTAAACGATATTCAGTATCTGCTACTTTTTTTAATTTACAATTAATGTAAATAAATTTAAGATTAAGTTCATTTTTTTTAGCAATAGTATTCATAGAATTAATAATATATTTCATTGAAAGAGTTTTACCAGTACCAGTTTTACCAAAGATAAAAAGATTAGAAGGTCTTTCTAAACGTAATACGGGAGCTAAAATATTTGCTACTTCTCTTATTTGTTCTTCCCGATAAAGTATTTCTTCGGGAGCATAAGAAGATTGTAATACTTGCTTGTTAACAAAAAAAGATTCTTTTTTAATATAATTTTCAAAAAAATCGCCAATACCCATTGTTCTCACCCCCTTATTTCCTATGGAAATAGTTAATTTCAATATTTCGTTGATTGAATTGTTATGTTATTAGATTAAATCAAGTCGACATATATAAACAAGTTTAATCTTTGAACTATAAGTTAATAAATATAGTTTTTATCACCCCTACTGCAGATGGAAATAGTATAAAAAACTATTCTAAAATTTATTAGTAGTGAAAATAATCTGATCTTCTCCTAATGAGTCATATCTGTTGATGATTTGATTTTTCAGATAGAATATTGAAGTAATAACCAAAAAA
>CAZXEM010000046.1:0-9203 GCA_964639875.1 uncultured Methanosarcinales archaeon
TTTAGGTTCTTCTGATGATGATGGTGGAGCCTGTGATGACATTTGTAAGGCAATAAGTGGGGTGTCAAAAGAAATTAGTTTAATAGATGACCCTGAAGGTATTGGTTGTCGTGCTAAATGGTGTGAAAAGGATAAATATACTGATGAGTGTATTAAAGGTTATTTGTCGATTGGAACTTTAATGTATCCTTTTTGTCAAGAGAATATGTTTAGTGCAAGTAGTTTTAGCCAAAAATCTCAAACCGGCAATAATGATGGTAATTCTGACAGAATAAAGTGTAAAGACTTCAAAAGTCATGATGAAAAAACTTACATCTGTTCTTCCGATAATAATTGGTACGGTTGCAGTTTAGAAGAAGATGCACCTGACGGTCAAGGGACTTTAATGTGGTCAAAAGATCCTGACACCGGTAAGGATATTGTTTATAATTGTACCACTCATGATAAAGTTGTTTCAGGAGGATTTGATGATATTCCGGCTTGGGAAGAGATTGATGTCGACATGGATCATGATGGTTATACGGTTAAAGCGGGCGATTGCGCGGACAATCCTTTTGATCCAGATTTACAAGCTTCAGATAAATGTCCAGATTTTGAAGAGGGACAAAGTTGTGTATATCCTAAACACGCAAAGTGCGCGGTTTGCATTAATCCTGGCGCGCCAGAAGTTTGTGGTGATAAAATAAATAACGATTGTGGCGGTTCTGAAGGTTATGGTGAACCCGTAGATGAGTTAGAAGGAGAAACTTCTGATAGTTGTGATAATAATCGGGAATCTTGTGAAATGCTTGACGGTCAAACTAATACTTTTAATCAACAATTTTCTTGGTTAAAAACTGGTGTTGATGAAGTTGGTTATTGTTGTGGATTTCATGGTGTAGAAGAAGATTTAGGTAAAAGTCTTGAAAATGATGACGGTTCTGGTGGATATTTATGTTTAAACCAGCAGCAAGAATTGGTAGGCAGAGAAAACGATTTACCTTCCTGGGGTGCAAGTGAACTTTCTGGCGAAGAAGCTGCTGATGAAGCTCCATCTAATCCTGGTGGAACATGCGCGGATTGGTGTTGGGTTAGCCCTATTGGCGATGCTAAATTTGAAATCTTTACTATTAAAAAACCAGGTCAACCACATTATGATGTTTTTTCAGATTCTCAGCAATGGCATGAATGTAATCAGAATAATTTAGGGGAATTATTTATGGGTAATAATCCTTCTGTGGATACTCAACTTGGTAACCATTTTTATTGTTATCAAGAAGGAAGTCATTGGAGTTGGGCAGAATGTTTTGGTCAAGGAGAGGATAAACATTATAACAAAAATGTTAAAGGCAGGAATGCAGGAGAAAGTCTTTATGCCTTGTATTTAGATAGTGCTGAAGAAAACGCAAATGAAGGTGAAAAAATAATTTCTGGTCAACTAATTAAAATAAATTCTGCAAAAGGTGCTTTTGATAAGTTTTATGAAACATTTTATGAAAGACATCCTTACTTTGATTTTTATGGTTATGATGAATTAAACTTTTTCTTAAAGTTTGTTGATGATAGCGGAAATGTTTTAACTGGAGATAGTACTGATTTAAAACTTCCTGCCAATGTAAAATTAAAAGTTTATGGTCCTAAGTCCACTAATGGAGAATATACAGTTTATTATGAAGAAAATATTTTAGGTTATATTGTTAACGGCCCTTATTTTACTGAAGATGGCTGGATGCACATTAAAGTTCCAATTCCTTCCAATTTGAAAGCAGTTTCCAACTTAGAACTAACTCCCGAGTTTTCGGTTAATAATTTAATGATAAAAAACATTTATTTAACTCGTTCAGGAGAATCAAGTCCTGTTTGTTCGGGTGAGGATGACATTAAACGTAGTTCATGGTTATCTTCGTTTGATGATGGAGATAGTTCTTCAAATATTAATGGAGAAAAGATGTGTAAATCTTATTATGGTGAAGATGCTTGGTTAGGAGACGATCAAATTGTTAAAGAAACAGGAAGATCATGTTGTGGCAATAGTCCGTTTGAATATTATTCGGGGACGAGTGCAACTAACACGGGGTGTTGGAATTCTCAACCAATAGCTTCTGGGGAAACGATTATGGATGTTGAATTTATGGTGGCTTATAAAGATAAAAATGTTACTATTAATTATCCAACAGAAACAGTTCAATATTCTGTTGATCATGATCGAAGCGGGTTTAGTTCTGGTGTTGGAGAAATACAATTTCAATGTCCTGATTTTGGAGGTTATAGTAGTCTTTTTATTTCTAATGGATGCGTGGGGCAGTTAGTTAATTCTCCTTTTGATCGTTGTGAGTTTAATATCTTTACCGGAGGAAAAGCAAGTGCCTCCGTTAATACTGCCACCGATAGTTCAACTACTACTACTGTTAATAAAGGGGATTTTACAGAATTGTCATCTTCGGGAATAGATTCTGGCGCTCCTACAGTTATTGGATTGCCAGAAATTAAGATTGATGTGGGTGCCAACTTAGTGTATTGTTATGATAACGTTTTACAAAACAATCAACCAGTCGGATGGGATAATGTTATCGTCGTAGACGAATTTAGCGAAATGATGCCAGATCCCCATAAAATTTATGTTAGTGAAAATTTCCACGGTTCTTATATGTGGATAGAAGACGTTAAAGAAGGAAACTCACAATCAAAATCATTAAGTTTATTAGATTCACCATTAATCTTAGAAACTTTTGAAATTGACAAATCAATTTATCTTCAACCCGGAGGAGATTATGAGGGCAGTTTCAAAGTTACTTACCCGTCTAACGGTGCCATAGATTTAATGTTTTTTGATTCTGCTTATGGTTCGACCTTAGAAGAAGAGTTTGATGTTAATGAATTGAATGAAGGGAAAAATATAATTTATTTAGTCGCTAGTATGAATGAGAAGTATAACATTGAATCTGATGTGATTGAATCTGGTCATGTAGAAACATTACATTATTCTTGTGCTGAAGATGAATGTTTATATCCGTTACCAGGTCATCCCCCGTACAGTTTAAAAAATATTAATCCAGAGATGTACGAACTTTATTTTGTTAAAGGTCACAATCCTGAGAAAGATGAAATCCCTGTTGGAAAATCTCCAAAAAATTTCCAAAATTATGGGAATGTTAAAGTTAAAAAAATATCTCAACAAATAGTTTACCTTAACCCTGAATCTGGTAATGATACTGAACCTGTTGAAGGTCAACGTGGTTTTTATGGATGTCAAGCTGCTGATTATATTGAAAAATTTTTACCTAATACATTAAATTATGAAAATTTACCCTACTGTTCCATTAAAGAAAATTTGTTTTGTTCACCTTCATTAACACACGAATCTGGTAAAGAAAAGTTTACAACAATCAATTCCTGGAGTGCAGAAGGAATTGAAGAAGTTGGTTACCAAAATCCTGATCCTAGTGAAGAAAATATTTCTGATTTTTATGATGATTTACAATTAGAGTTGAGAACACAACATTTTGATGCAACAGAAAGAAACTATTCTGCGCCAGTTTTACCAGCAAGAAACGTAATCTCTAATGCTGAATTTAGTATCGCGGGTGATGTGTTACCTCATTGGGAATTGATAACTCCGCAAGGAACAATTAAAGATGATGAAAAAGAAAGAACAGAATCAGTAGATTCAGAAACTGCTAAAAAAGTTATCATTAAAACTGGCGAAACTTTAAAATCTGAACGGATTGCGGTTGATAAATTTGTTGACTTTTACTTTTCTGCAAACTCTTCTCCAACAACAGAAATAACTTTAGTAGATAAAGATGGTAATTCTCAGTTGGCATTATTACCCAAATTTAATAGTAAAAATGCTTCTTACTTGATCATTGAATTTAAAGGTCCCGGTGAAGTGTTCCAACCAATGTTACAAAAAGTTGATGACTTAGGTACTACAGATTATTATTATAATGTTAACCATCTTGAAAGATCTGCAGTGGCTTGTTGTCCAGAAAATTTTTGTTGGAACGGTTATGCTTGCGTTGAACCAATGCAAAGTTTAACATCTTTAGCAGAACATATCGATGAAGGTCGAGATTATCGTTGTGTTGATGGAGAATGGAAATATCTTCCAGTGCAGTTTGATTGGAACATGGAAGGTTGGGGTTTCTGTAGTCAACCTAACCAATGTTTTGTGTTAAGTTCATACTTGGGCGCTAGTGACGATTATTCAGCAAGCGACTTTTATGAAGGTAATTATCCCACTTGTATTAATGATAGTAATTATGTCCTTGACCATTATTGTGAAAATGGTAATTGGACTAGTAGAACTAAATTTTTAACTGATAAACTTTTAGAAGTTGCAGAATCTAATGAATATATTTTGTACTGTTCACATTATCAAGATACGTTATTAAATACAGAAAATAAAGAAGTTTACATTGCTGGAGAGAATCCATATGCGCAAGAGAAAACTCAGGATGTGGGTGATACTTTATTAGGTAGTGCTGAACCCGAAACTGGTTTTGCTTGTTTCCCTGGTCTTTCTGATCCGGAAGGAAAACGGTTAGTTCCAGAAAAAGAAAATACTTGTATTAACAACGTTTGTATTTTGAAATATAAAGAAGGTGGTAAATTTAAAGTTGCTTTCGCTACTACTCTTAACAAAGAAATCACTTCTGAAGATTCGTTCTTGATTGCTTTAGATGTTGCTCAGGATAAACTTAACGAAGTTTGTCAATCTAATAGCAGTGATAGTTTTGTTGCTTGTGATTTAAGTGGTACTGATTTAGAAGGAGATTTATGGTACTCTCCTGGTCCGAATGCAATCATTTATGGTAAAGAAGGAATTCAAATCTCTCCTACATTCTTTGGTAAAGTTGTTGATTGGTTCAAAGATTTATTCGGTGGAGAAAGTGAACTTTCTGATGAAAAGAAGTTCATTACTGATGCTCAAAATGTTCGAGATGTTTATTTCTTGAAAAAAGGTGGTAAAACTATCCGGGCAGTACAGGAATATGTTGGCACTCAGCAAACTTTAATCGCTGAATATGAAAACTTTGAAACGCCAATTTGTGATTATGTTAATCATATTCAATTACCACCAGAACTGGAAACAGAATTGTTAGAAAAGATTTCTGAAATGGAAGATTTAAGTTGTACAGTCGATGGAACTAAACAGAAAGTAGAAATGGTTGGCGGACTTGACTATTTCTGGCCACAGTTAACTGGTAGGTTAAGGGTAAACGAAGAAAAATAAGAAATAAAAAAATTAATTCTTTCTATTTTACAATAACGTAAAACTTTTGAATGTTACCATAAGATTCGGCGCCATTCATGAACACTTGTGCTTTAAAGATGTACCTGCCATCAACTGCGGTGTTAGGAACATTAACCATGATTGATTCTTTATGGTGTTCATTCTCAGCAATGGTTGTTGGTTCATCATTATATAATAACCAGTCTAATATTTCTGTTTCTTCATTGGGTTTAATATCAACAATTTCATCATTAGAATTAATAAATTTTGAAAGTCCTACCACAATGTTAAAATCTGCTTTTTCAGCAATGTTTAAAATTCCCATTCCAAAAACATGACCTTCGTCTTTAGGGATAGTTATTGAATTTAATGGCAAAGCTACTCTTTCACCTTGATTAACTAATAATCTTTCTAATTCTTCATTTGTTTTTGAATCAAGTTGACCTTTAATATCTTCTGCACCACCAATAAATTTGTAGAGCATCGTAATCCCGCTTCCTAAAATTACTAATGAAATAATAACAACCACTAAAGTATTGATGGAAAGTCCAATTGCTGCTTTTTTGTTTATTTTTACCATTTTATATCTTACATCCCCAAAAAGTATATAAATAATCGTTACTATCATTGAGTTATATAAATTTCATGGGGTGGAATTAAATGAGTTTAGAAAAACTAACTTATCAAACTGTTAATGAAAATTTGTCTTTGTTTAAGAAATTAGGAACAAAATTAAAGAATTCTTGGAGTTATACATCAACACAATTAGCTACTTTAACTATTGCCAGTGTCTTGGCATTTTCTTGTGCTGGTTCTAGCGGGGCAGAACAAGAAGGTTGTAAAAGTAATTCTGATTGTAAAGGTACCCGTATTTGTTATCAAAGCGAGTGTGTTTCTCCAGAAGAAGTTCCTGCAGATACTTTTGTTAATAAAAAAGATACTTATAATCCAAAAAAAGATACTTATTCCCCTCTGGATACTGTTTCTCAAAACGATACTTCTATCCCGGATAAAGATACCTCTGAACCAGATAAAGACACTTATTTTCAAGATAATTTAGATGATGTTTGTGAATGGCAATGTGATAATGGTAAATGTATTTCATCTAGTTGGGTTTGTGATGGTAAAGATGATTGTAGTAATGGCGAGGATGAAGCGGAAGGTATTTGCGGTTCTTCAGGAACTGGTAGTTACTGCGATTCTTGTAATGATGATTCTGATTGTCAAGAGGGGATGAATTGTAATGGTTGGATTGATGACAATGGTGATGACCTAGCTTCTTTTTGTACTGAAAATGAATCTTGTAATTCCAATTCTGATTGTGGTGGAAATTATGTTTGTGGTTCTGAAACCAATGATTGTGTTCCAGAAATAAACCTTGTTTGTAAAAACGATGATGTCTGGATGAAAGATTCTTGTAATAATTGGCTTGCTGTTTACAATAAGTGTGAAGGTGATTCTTATTGTTCTCAAGATAAGTGTATTGGTTATGATTGTGCTGAATTGATTAATTGTATATCTTCTGATTGTGCAGCGGATGATTTGGATTGTCAACAAAGTTGTGTGGATAACTCTTCAGTTGCAGCCCAATATGATTTTAACGATTTAATGAATTGCATGGCTAATAATAATTGTTTTGAGGGTGACCAGGCACAATGTATAGAAATTAATTGTCTTGATGAATATAATCAATGTCTTGATCAATAATTATGAGGTATAAAAAATGTCAGATTTAGAAAATAAATTATCTTTATTTAGTAGGATTAGAAATAGTACTACTACAAAACTAGCAACATTATTCACTGCAGCTACTTTTGCTTTTGCTACTTGTGATTCGGGTAGTAGTTCTTCAGGAAAGTCTTGTGCAGACGATTACGATTGTCCGGGCGTACAGTTATGTGTTCAAGGACAATGTCAAGGGGAGGGACAAAGTTGTGATGATGATTACGATTGTCCTGGCGATGAATTATGCGAGAGTGGTGTTTGTATCGGTGGAAGTTCACAAGAAACAAAGTATGTGCAATCAGAAAAAAAAGTTACTAATTCTTCTGGAGAACTTGAATTTACTCTTAACGGTGAGAATGTTCCCGTAAAAATAAAAAACGAAAACGGCGAAGGTTTAGAAGGAATTACAGTATATCTTTCACATAAAGGAAATAAAAATATTTTGGTCTCAGTTGATCCGCAAGGCAATCATTTTCCTGAAGCTACTGATTTTAATTTAACTTCTACAGATAATTATGCTTTAACATTAAGTGAAGAGGTAGAACAACAACAACAACCATTGGTTGGAATAATTGCTTTAATAATGGGAGTAGCGACTTTAGGTTACAAAATCTATAAAGAAGCTACTAAAACGCAATGGGGAGACCTTCTTGAAGAAGGTAAAGATGTTAACAAATATTGTATGACTCTTGAACAAATGCAAAATGATTACATTGATGTTCCGGCAGGTTTGATCCTTTTAGCAGCAGAAAAAGCTGGTTATGATACTGAAGAAATTAAAAATTCTGTAACAACTCCGCTTAAAGAAATATTTGAAATGTATATCCAAACTAAATATGGCACTCATGAAGGTTATGAAGTTTGGTCACCGAAGGAGGCTGTTAGTCTTTGTGGAGGTAATTATGATGGGGTTGTCTGCGATATTACTACAGAATCACTTTCACAGAATGTTTGGAACCCTAACGGAGTCCCTGTTTGGAAAATTAACGGTTATTGTCAACCAAAATCAAGTTGTGTGCCTCAGACAGAAGTATGTAATGGTAAAGATGATGATTGCGATGATGAAATTGATGAGGGTAATGTTTGTGGTTCTGATTGCGAGCCAGAAAAATCTTATACCTCTTGTCATAACGGAGATGTGTGGTGGTTTGATAATTGTAACAAACATTCTTCAATAGATGAATCATGTGGAAGCAATGAATATTGTGAGGACGGTGAATGTAAATTGGAAGAAAATACTTGCGTGGATGAATGCAGTTCCCCCTGCTTATTTTATGATGATTTCTGTGGGGCCTCACTAGATCTAAAGAAATGGGGGGTTCTAGAAGGTTCAAATCATGTTTCATCCGAAAAATTAATAATGGAAGGATATAATATTATTTCAACAAAAGCAGATTTTAGTTCTTCAATTGGAGAAGATTATTCTTTAACATATCGTGGGAAATGTGATTGGGCTAATGGAAGCTGTTCAGTCCACATTAAAAGTTTAATCGTCTCATATTCTTTTTACGGAAACAATCAAATTCTATTTACTTGTAACAAAGAGAATACCTCGATTGATGGTGGTAGTTATAACGATAAGTGGATTACTGTAAAATTGGAGAAAAATGGTGATCAAGGTGCTTTATACATTGATGGATCACTTAAAAAATCTATAACTTGTTCGGGTAATCCCTCAGCAACGAATAAAATTTCACTAAAGGTAAGTCCTCTTAATAGTACCGGGAATTTTCAAATAGATCACATAAAGTTAATAAATTACAAATATTAAACAGGTTGTTTATCATCCCACTCATTTAAATTAACAGAGATGTTAAGAAAAATTAACTTTTTTTCTTATTAACAATTTGTTAGTAACCTCAATATCACAACAACTTTTATAAGGTATTAAATAATTATTTTAAGAAGTATGAGAAAAAAGAGGGGAGATAGAACTATTTGGCAGAATAAAGCTAGAAAGAAAAAAGCACAGATTACTGTGTTTATGATTATTGGGATATTACTTCTTTTTATGTTTATTTTTATGATCAAATTGACTAGTACCATTAAAACCAGTCAATTAGAAATGGAAAAAGAAAAAGTTTTTACTAAAGCTTTCAAGAAGGAAGCAATGCGAATTTTTATTGAAGATTGTTTAAATGATGAACTTGAACGTGGTTTAATTTTGCTTGGTAAACAAGGCCGGATTTGGGATGATCAACCAGGAGGTAAAGTTTCTTTTTTAGAAGGTTATTCAGGAATAACTTATTTACCGGGCGAGGAA
>CAZXEM010000047.1:0-9103 GCA_964639875.1 uncultured Methanosarcinales archaeon
ACATGATGTTTTTTACTATCACTTAACCAATCAAAATACTTTTTCACTTTTACCGGCTTTTCTGTTAACCAATCAAAAGCAAGAAATCTTTCTCTTTCATTTTTTTCAATTTGTTTTACTACCTCTTCGAATCCACTAACCTGATTTTGTGTTGTTTCAAATAGTTTTAGTAAAGGGGAAATAACTTCTTGATCCGTAGGAGATTCAATTACGGCTTTTAGCTTTTCTTGTATTTCTCCACCACGGGAAACAGCTTTTACTAAGAAATTGTTAAACACTTCTGCTTGTTGCATTAAAGCATTTAATCTTTTAGAATCTTCAGTTTCAATATTTTTTAAATGAGCAACTAATTTTTCATAATCTTCTTTTATCCTTTTAAAACACCTAGTTTCTCCCAAGAATATTCTCCTAACACCTAATGCACCACGCATTTTGTTATAAATTAATTGAGCTTTTTTTCTTATTTTAAGAGGGTGGATTGTTGAACTTTTAACCGCTTTTTTTAACATTAATGAAAATCTATGTATTTCATAGAATTCTCGTTCTAGGTATTCTTGTAGTTCTATAATTTCTTTTTCATCCATCGATTGTTAAGAGATTCTTCCTTTTTTTATACTTTGTGGTTGTTTGTGATATTTAAAAGAACTATTTTATTATTATTTTAATTTTTTGCTTTTATTCCTTTTTTTCAATCAAAGAACTGTTCTAACAACTTTTCATAATCTTTAGAAACGATTAAACCTTCTCTTGGAAAACAGCAGAAATAGTTATGCCAGGCAAATCGTTCATCTAAATAAATCACGGCCCCTTTGTCCGTCTCGCTACGGATACATCTTCCTGCTGATTGTAAACACTTGTTAATTGCGGGATAAGTATAACCGTAATCCCAGCCACGGGCAAACTTATTTTCGTAATATTTGATAACTTCTTTTGTTTTCAAACTGGGTCTCGCTAACGGTAAACCAATAACCACAACACCGTTAAGTAAATCTCCCGGTAAATCGACACCTTCTGCAAAGTTTGCGCCAGTAACTCCTAAAAGAACTCCACCTTTCTCTTTTTCATCTTTAAAACCGTTCAGAAAATTTTCTTTCTCTTCTTTATTCAAATCGCTCTTTTCCCAAAATAATTTTTTCTTTGTAGAAATGAAACAACCTACTTTATCTCTTAAAGCATATGACGGAAAAAATAAAGCAACATTGCCCGGTGTTAGTGAAGAAACGTTTGAACAAATTTCTGCAATTCTTTTATACATAGTTTCTCCTCTTAAATTAAATTTTGTACTTGTTTCAGGAACGATTAAATTTAGTTTATTCTCTGGCGGGAATGGTGAACCGTACTCTTTTTCAATTCCGTTAGTAATTCCTAAAACATCTTTATACATGAAAGTTGGTTTTAATGTTCCGCTCATAATAACACCAGCATGAATCCTTTCAAAAACGGTTTTTGTAACTATACTAGGATCTAAACAAGAATGGCTCAACTTTATTTGTAATCCATACTTACTATCTTGTTCAGAAATTATTCTGGTAAAACCTTGCTCTTCGTTTTTCCATTCTTCTAAGAAATGGCTGATTCCTCCCAAATAACTACTCCTTTGCTTTTTTCTAACTTCATCAGCAGCATTTTCTAATTCGTCAATTAGTTGTTCATAATCAACAAACTTTTCTACTGCAGACAAAAATTCTTCTCTTCTAACCAACCTTTCTTTACCCATCTCGGTAGAATCAAAATCTGCAAGTTTGATAATGATTTTGTTAAGTTCTTGTAACCAAATGATCAAACCGTTATAATGAAACTTTTTTGCTTCCAATAAAGCGTTTTTAATTACATAAGTAGTTAAATTAGTACTTAACATTTCTGTAACTCGGTTAGGAAGGTTATGGCCTTCATCCAAAATAAGAATTACATCTTCCATATCTAAATCCAGTTTGTTAAAAATTGTACTTTGTACAAAAGGGTTAAACAAGTAATAATAATCTCCGATAATGATTTGTGAATCTTTGGCTAAAGCAAGCGCGATTTCGTAACTGCACCGTTTTTCATCTTGACAAATAGTTATCAGTTCTTCGTTATGTAACGGGCCTCGACCTTTAAGTCTTAATAACAACCTTTTTGCTTCAACAGTTAATTCTTTTTTAGTTTTAACATTATTATAAAATTCACATTCTCCTTTTTCTACTACTGCTTTACAATATTCGTTAAATTCCGTGCCAAAAAGACCGGCAACTGTCTGGTTACACATCCATCTTTTACCAATCAAATCTGCACAAGAGATACTATCATTAACTTTTTCATTAATCATTTTTAAAGTGTTAACCGCGATTTGGTGCTGAGTATGTCTGTTAGTTAGGAAAAATACAGTTTTCTTTTTTTCTAAAGCGAATTTTAAAGCTACTGATAGGGCGGAAGCCGTTTTTCCTAACCCGGTAGGAGCGTGAGCAAGAAGGATTTTTTCTTCAGAAAAAGCAAGCTCCATGTCTTTAATCATTTCACTCTGTCCTTCTCGGACGGTTTCGTGGGGGAAGAAATCGTTAACCATAATTTTAATGAAAAAGGCAAACACTTAAAAATGTATTTGCATACTCTAAAGTAACATTTAGAGTATCATAATTATTAAAAGAGAGAAGAGGTCGATTAGGTTTAAATGAACCCAAAAATTTCCGTTATCATCCCAGCACATAATGAAGAGAATTATATTCGGAAGACTTTACATTCTATTAAACAGCAGACTTATCAGAACTATGAAGCGATCGTTGTTAGTAACGGTTGCACTGACCAGACTGAAAATATTGTTAATAAACGAGCTAACGATAAATTGAAACATTTTTCTATCCCAGAAGCAAACGTTTCTAAAGCGAGAAATTTTGGTGCAAAGTTTGCTTATGGCGATTTATTATTATTCTTAGATGCAGATACAACTTTGGAACAGGATGCATTACAAAAAGTAAAAAGTCAGTTTACTGATAAACATGTGGTTGCTACTACTAAAGTTATCCCCGATGATAACAAATTAAAATTTAAGTTGGCCTTAGGTTTTAAAAATTTTTATCATCAAACAAATTTGTATCAAGGTTGTAGCGGGGCATTAATTTGTAGAAAAGAAGATTTTTCTGCTGTTGGCGGTTACCCAGAAATGATTGTTAAAGAACATCGGAAACTGATTATTGATTTAAAACGTAAAACTAATAAGAAATTTAAATGTGTTGACACAAAAGTTACCACTTCTATGCGTAGGTTTAAACAATGGGGTTTAACTAAAGCAACAGCATTTTGGGTTAAAGAATGGTTCAAAAACTATTTCGGCGATTTAAAAAATAGTAAGTATGAAAAAATAAGATGAATCTGTTAACAAAGATTAAAACTGTACTTTTTGACCCTAGATTGTTTTTTGAAAAAATTCAAAGTGAAACTGATTTTAAAATTGCGTTTTCATACTTTTTTGTTTTAGCACTTTTCGGAATAATGATGGGAGCATTACTTTCATTTTCAATGCAGGGCATTTTTAACGGATACATTAGTAATGTGCTTAAAATGTCCATTGTTCCTATGACCGGTATTTACTTTTTACAAATTGGTATTTTTATTTTTATTTTAAAAGTTCTGTTCAGTTTTCTTTTCACAGCTATTCTTAACGGTTGGATCTCTTCTTTTGGTGGTAAAGGTAATTATTTAAAAACTTACCAACTTTACGTTTATTCTCGAACACCATCATTACTATTTGGTTGGATTCCAATTGTTGGATTGTTTGCTTGGGTTTATAGTTTTTCTTTACTTATTATTGGTACAAAAGAAGTTCATCAACTTGAAACAAAGAAAGTTATTATGCTATATTTTATTCCGTTAGCGATAATTTTAATTTTTGTTTTCCTTTACATGGTTTTGATGATCATGGTGATTAAGTACAATCCAGAAATATTTGCTGAAATTCTAAGTTTATTCCCACAATAGTAAATTGCTATAATCAGAATTGAACTTTATTTTTTTAACAATACTTTTTTATATTACCTCTCAATATTTCAGTAATATGATAATTACTATCTCCGGTGCTCTTGGATCAGGTAAAAGTACAGTGGCAAAGATTTTGGCTAAGAAGTTTAACCTTAAACATTATTCTACTGGCGATTTTATGCGTGAAATTGCTGCTAAAAGGGGAGTTACACTTCTTGAACTGAGCAAGATAGCAGAAACTGACCGGTCTGTTGATAAAGAATTGGACGATTACCAAATTAAGTTTGGTAAAGAAGAAAATGATTTTATTATTGATGCTCGGTTAGGATGGCATTTTATTCCCAACTCTATAAAAATTTTTTTGGACGTAACAGATGAAGAAGCTGCAAAGAGAATATTTAACGAAGGTAGAAAAGATGAAAAGTACAATACAGATTTGAATGCAACATTAGATAATATTAAAAACAGGAGAGAATCTGAAATTAAAAGGTACCAAGATTATTATGAAGTTAACTATTTTGATCATGATAATTATGATCTGGTTGTTGATACAACCGGAATTCCTGCTGATGAAGTTGCAGAGAAAGTAATAAAGTTTATTGAGGAAAGAAAATGACTCAAAAAGCTTACCATTCTTTTGTACAGTTTCAAAAGGAATGTTTTCCTAATAAAATTCTTGAGAGATTGGAAGATAAACTGCAAATTGGTATGATGACAAAAACAAGATTGGAAAAAAATGAAGATAATCCTAAGACAGGAACTTTAGCGGTAAGAGAACCATTTTCATCGGGAAAAACATTAACCTCAAAAGTACAACATTTTTATATGTGTGAAGGATTTACAGTTATTCAAGATACTGAAACTTCACTTCAAGTAACAAAAGAAGATGAAAAATATTCAGTGGGCATTTATCCTCACGATCTTCATTACATCATTCGTATTGGTGTTTCTTGATTAAAAAAATAAGAAAACTTATAAACAACAAATTAAAATTAACTTAAAATGACAGACGTAATAAAAGAACATGATTTTATTGAAATTGATTATACAGGAAAATTAGTTGATGGAACTATTTTTGATACTACTGAAGAAAAAGTTGCTAAAGATAACAATTTACCAACAGATAAAGGTAAGTTTGGGGCAGCAACCATCTGTGTAGGGGAAAATCAAATTCTTCCCGGTTTGGATAAAGAACTTGTTGGTAAAGAAATCAGTAAAGAATATACCATCAATCTTTCTGCAGAGAATGCTTTTGGTAAGCGAGATATTAAAAAAATGAAAATTATGCCTATCAATTCATTTAAAGAACATAACATGCAACCTCAACCGGGATTGCAAATTGAAGCTGATGGTGAAATGGGCGTTATCACTAGAGTTTCTGGCGGAAGAGTTATTGTTAATTTTAATCATCCTTTAGCTGGAAAGGAAGTTGTTTATCTTGTTAAAGCTAATAAAGTTATTACTGACCCTAAAGAAAAAATAGTTTCTTTCTTAAGCACTTCAATGCGAATGCCTAAAGATAAAATTGGTGTTGCTGTTAAAGATGAGATCGCAGAAATTCAAATGCCAGTTCAACTTCCTGAACAGTTCACTGAAGCTGTTAGTAAGAAATTGCTCGAATTGGTTAAATTGAAAGAAATTAAGTTTGTTAAACCAGAAACCATGAAAAAGTAAGAAGAAGGAAAATAACCTCTAATTAACTCACTTTTTCAGCATAATAATCTTTATAAAGTAGTTCCGTTCTGTATTTACTACAATTTAAAAAAAGTAGAGGGTACATTTTTTTAAACTTACGAGGTGGTTATAATGAATGATTATAATAATGAAAATAGGACAAATTCTTCTCAAGGAAATACACAAAATAATTTTAATAATAGACCGGCTGGACAAACAAATTCTCCGCCACAACAAGGACATCAGTCGCAACACCAATCGCAACAACCAAGACCGCAATCACATCAGCAGTCACAACAATCGAGACCGCAAACTGCGCCTTCTCAACAGCAGCCAAAACCTGTTCAACCAGTAATTAAAACTGAACCGGTATCAGCAAAAGCTGTAAATCAAGATATTGATGATGAATTAGCAAAAATGTTAGCTAACCAAACAACGAGAATTAAAGTTGTTGGTTGTGGTGGTGCAGGTAATAATACTATTAACCGGATGTCAGAAGTAGGAATTAAAGGAATTATGACTATCGCGATTAACACTGATGCTCAAGATTTGTTGTATACTAGTGCAGATAAAAAGTTTCTTATTGGTAAAGAGTTGACTCAAGGTTTAGGTGCAGGTTCTAACCCCAGATTAGGTGAAGAAGCTGCTAGAGAGAATGAACACGATTTAAAGAAGTTAATGACCGGTTCTGATATGATTTTTGTTACTTGCGGCCTGGGCGGTGGAACGGGTACAGGTAGTGCACCATTTATTGCTCAATTAGCAAAAAAAATGGGTATTTTAAGTGTTGGAATTGTTACTATGCCTTTCATGATGGAAGGCGCTCATCGGCGCGAAAATGCAATGATTGGCCTTGAGAAATTGGAACAAAGTATTAACACTTTGATCGTTATCCCTAATGATAAACTTTTAGAATTAGCACCTCATTTACCTTTACAGACAGCTTTTAAAGTTGCTGACGAAATATTAACAAATTCTGTTAAAGGTATTGCTGAACTGGTTACTCGGGCAGGTTTAGTAAATTTAGATTTTGCTGACGTAAAAACTGTTATGGGTGAAGGCGGTGTTGCTTTAATTGGTGTTGGCGAATCAGATTCAGAAAATCGAGCAGACGAGTCTGTCCAAAAAGCTTTAGAAAATCCTTTAATTGATGTGGACATATCTAGCGCTTCAGCGGCTTTGATTAACATTTCTGGTGGTGAAAGTCTTACCTTAGAAGAAGCGAGAAAAATTGTTGAAACTGTATCTGAAAGTTTGGATGCTGGTGCTAAAATTATTTGGGGTGCACAAATTTACAAAGATTTGGATAAAACTATTCGGACAATGTTAATTGTTACTGGGGTTAAGTCTGAACAAATTTTTGGCTTGGAAAACAAGTATGGTTCCCAGAAACAGAAAGCTATTGAATCTGAACTTGGAATTGAGTTTGTTAAATAGTTTTTTTATTTAACAATTTATCACTTTTTTTTCTTATTTATGAATAATTCATTTAAAACAGTAAATTTTATAAAGCAAATAGCTAGTTTAGGTTAAATAATGCAGGAAGTAAACGCTAGACCAAGTAAAATGAGACGTTTCTGGAAAGAAACTGTTCGAGTACTGAGAATAACTAAAAAACCTAATAAAGAAGAGTTTAGTACTAGTCTTAAGATTACGGGGATAGGAATAGCTATTATTGGTGCAATTGGGTTCATTATCTTCCTTTTGAGACAATTATTATTTTAGGATAAAAAAATGACAGAAGAAACACAAGGGACAAAAATATTTGCTATCAGAACAGCAGCTAACAGGGAAGATCAAGTAGTAGATTTTCTTATTGCAAAATTGGGAAAGACCGTTGAAGGAGTTTATGCAGTTATGAGACCGCACGGTATGCGTGGTTATATTTTCATAGAAGCTGAATCTAAACTTGACATTGAAAAATCATTACAGGGCGTTCCTTACGCACGTGGCGTTTTACCACACGAAATTCCTTATCCAGAAATTGAACACATGCTTGAACAAGTTAAAGTGGAAATGAACATTAAAAAGAGTGACATTGTTGAAATCATTTCCGGTCCGTTCAAACGTGAAAATGCTAAAGTTATGCGAATAAACAAACAGAAAGAAGAAATTGTTGTTGAGTTACTTGAAGCGGCAGTTCCAATTCCAATTACTGTTAAGATGGACGCTGTAAAGGTTATTCGTAGAGAAGATGAAGACGACGAATAAATTTTATTATTTTTTAAAATTAAACTTTTTTAGGTGGTGAGTAAATATGAAATTTTTATTAGATTTGGCAACAGGAACTATTGGACCCAGATACAGATTGCAAGAAGATCTTAGTTGGAGAAATTTAAATGACCAATTTGGAAGGTTTATTTCCCCTACTACTAATGATAAACTTTTTGGTAGTTTAGATGCAATGATACCATATTCTCAAGATAAAGAAATTACTATTAGGAATCATACTTATCGTGTTAATCCTAGTGAAATTACGTTTGGTGATTCTTCTGTGGCATTTCATGATCCCAGAGTTTACCGAATTACTAAACCAAAACTTTTTACAAAAGGTGAAATGTTAGAAACTATCGCTGCCGGTGTTGATGATAAGGTTAACGTTCTTGTTGTTAATATTGAAGGAAAATTTCAGTTATTAGACTTTCATAAAGATTTAATTGGAAGAAAGAACTTTGCTCCAATTGCTATTCGGCATGAAGCATATATGGCTGGAAATGGTTATGTTGGTTTTCAAGCTGCAAGGGATGAAAGATTTAGTAACAATGAATATTTATCTTCATTAGAAGGGTGGTTAACTCATCTTAAAACTGGTAAGTTAGACAATTTTATTGATTATTGTGAAGGTAAGAAATCTGAAACTCAATTAATCAGAGAAATTAACGAAATTACTGATCAATTAGAACATTAAAATGGAATTTAAATTTAATTTAGAAATTGAAAAATTATTGGAAACTATTACTAAAACTAAAGCTGAAACTGTTCTTGTACAATTACCTGACGGTTTAAAGCCGAAGGCTAAAGAGATTCAAGAGTTTATTAAAAGTAAACTTTCTCCAGTAAAATTAACTTTTTGGGCAGGGAGTTGTTACGGTTCTTGTGATTTGCCTAAAGTTAAAGATTTTGATTTGTTAGTCCAGTTTGGACATTCTGAATGGAGATAAGAATCTAATTCAATTTCGATACTTTTTTAAACTTATATTAATTCATTTCTCTAAAAGAGGTGATTAATATGCATGGATGTTGTGATAATTTGAAGTGTCATGGTACTATGAAAATAGTTTTTGGAGCGTTATTACTGTTAAACGCTTTTGTTTGGCCAATGTGGTCAGGAATTGATGGTTGGGTTGCTTGGTTTGCAGTTCTAATGGTTTTAGGAGGAGTATTATTGTTGTTTCATCCTAAAAATGGATCTTGTTGTTCAGTTCCACCAGCAGCTAAAGCAGCTAAGAAGAAACGAAAGAAATAAACTTTTTTCAGA
>CAZXEM010000048.1:0-8775 GCA_964639875.1 uncultured Methanosarcinales archaeon
TGCTAAGATAGAATTCAGTGATGGCAAACTGATGACCATTTCTGATTGCTTCTTTAGCTTCATCAATTCTTACAGTAAGACATTTTTCTTTTGGTAGATATTTTAATATATCATCAGGTTTAGTAATTATTTTAGTCATTTTGACCTCCGTATTATATTTTAAAAAATTTTTAACCAACTTTCTTTTCCCTTTTTTGATAAGAAGTTAAGCTTCTTAACCAAGTAGAAAATTATATTAGTTAATGGATTACCAGAGTAAGAAAAAGTTAAAACTAAAAGAATTACCCATCACATGATTGGCCATTTTAGTTTTCATTTTGGTAGGTAATGAAACAAAATATAAAAATGTTTCTATTATTTTTTCGAATTATTATCGTTTCTTTAACTTAACATTAAATATACAAAAATTTAAATAACTGTTATTTTAAATTATAAAAGTGGATAAAAACTATAAAAATCTTCAACTTGAACTATCTCCAAAACAAATCATTACTTTAAACGATTTTCCTGTACATAGTACAGAAGTTTTAAATGATTATTTTGAAAAGTGTAAATCTGGAAAAGAGATAGCGTTAGTTCCAGTTATCAGGAAAGAAATTGTAAAACAATATTTTTATGGTGAAACTCTTAAAGAATTTGAAATTTTTATAGAAAATAATCCTGCGGCAGAATATTTCATGTTAGACGGAAGTCACCGGACAACAGCATTAACTATAACAAATCGTAAAATTAAAGGTATGATCTATGAAACTGATGAAGATATTAAAAAAGCTAGAAGTTTAGTAACTACTGGCCAAATTCTTGAAAATGGTACTCTTGATTGGACCATAAAAGAAAATTGCGAATTCTTAAATGAACATTTTAGTAAAACTAAACTATTTCAAACAGTTGAACAAAAAACAATGAGAATGGTTACTGAAAAGGTTATTTCAGAGAAGATGATTGATTTTTATGTAAGATAATTTTTTTTAATTTTAACTTAATTTATCCACTCCAGAATATAAAACAATATAAAATACTATTTCTCTTTCTTTTTTATGCCAAAAATTAACCTTCTTTCAGAAGATCTTATTAACAAGATCGCTGCCGGTGAAGTTATTGAACGGCCAGCTTCTGTAGTTAAAGAGTTGGTAGAAAATTCTTTAGATGCAAAAGCTACAAAAATTAAAATTGAAATTAAAGATTCTGGTAAAAAACTGATTAAAATTTCAGATAACGGGTCTGGGATGGAAGAAGAAGATGCGAAAAAATCTATCTTACGGCACGCTACAAGTAAGATTCAAGAAGCTGATGATCTGTTTGATATCCATACTTTAGGTTTCAGAGGAGAAGCTTTAGCTAGTATTGCTGCTGTTTCCAGGATAGGGATAATTACCAAAAAGAAAGATAAGTTAGAAGGTTATAATTTAGTTCTTGAAGGTGGAAAAATTATCAGTTCTGGTATTATCGGTGCTGATTCCGGAACAACGATTGAAGTGCACGATATATTTTTTAACACCCCGGCAAGGAAAAAGTTTCTTAAAACAGATGCAGTAGAGTTAAGACATATTATTGATATTGTTATTAGGTACGCGTTAATTAACAAGAATGTTGCTTTTGAATTGGTTCATGATAATCACCAGTTATTAAATTCTCCAGCTATTGAAGATTATCGTGGTAAAATTGCTAGCATTTATGGTACAAATATGGCAAAAAATTTGTTAGAAGTTAATTTTGAAAATAACGATTTAAAAATTAGTGGGTTTATTGTCAAGCCTTTTCAAGCTAGGAACGATAAAACTCAACAACAAACTTATGTTAATAATCGTTGGGTTAGAAACAATGACATTTCTAAAGCTGTTTATGACAGTTACCATTCTTTACTTTTTGTTGGTAAACATCCAGTGTTCATTTTAAACATTGAAGTTGATCCAAAACGAATTGATGTTAATGTTCATCCAGCAAAAACTGAAATTAAAATTGAACAGAAAGATTTAGTTTACAGTTCTGTACTTGAAGCTGTTAATGGTACGTTAAAAAAACATAATTTAATCCCTGAAGTGGATTTAGATTATGAGGACCAATTAACTTTTGGAACGCCAAAGAAAGAAGTTAAATCCAACGTGCCAGAAGTGAAATATGTTTTTGATAAAAGTAACCAGGAACAGTTAGATCCGGTTGTAAATACTGAAATTTATTCTGAGGAAGAACTGTTAAATCAAAATCAAGAAAAAAATGGAGAATTTTATGCATCTCCTGAAGAAGACGTTTTTATCCGTGAAGAAAATAAAGTTGTTGAAGGAAATTATAAAATTCCGGCAATGAAATTGCTTGGCCAGATTCATAAAACTTTTTTTGTCGCTGAAGTTTCTGGTGGTTTATTGTTAATTGATCAGCATGTTGTCCAAGAACGAGTTTTTTACGAGAAATTTATGAAAGAGTTAATGAACAATAAAGTAACTGTACAGAAATTGCTTAAAGGCGGTGTTTTAGAATTTTCTCCTGCTGAAAAATTATTAGTTGAAGAAAATTTGGGGAAATTAGAGGAGTTTGGGTTCAAGTTAGAACCTTTTGGAGGAAACACTTTCCTCCTTAAAACTGTTCCTAGCTTGTTTGGTAAAGTTCAAGCAAAAGAGTTAGTATATTCAGTTCTAGCAGAACTTAAAGAAGGTAAAAGTAAACTTGAAGAAATTCAAGAAGAGATAATCACCAGGATGGCCTGTCGGGCCTCTGTAAAGGCTGGTGATACTCTTACTAATACCGAGATGGAATCAATGTTGAAAGAACTAGAACGATGTAAACTACCCTATACTTGCCCACATGGACGTGCTGTTTTGATTAAGGTTAGTGCTGATGAGCTTGAAAAAAAGTTTAAAAGAAAATGAGAAAGAAAATATATTTTGGTCATTCAAGAGAATTTGATTTTATTAATGAGTTATATCAACCAATTAGAAACAGTCATTTGAATGATAAGTATGAAATAATTTTTCCGCACGAAAATAGAGATGAACCGTTTAACTCAAAAGATCAAATGTTTGCTTGTGATTTAATGATTGCAGAAGTTTCTTATCCTGCTACGGGGTTAGGGGTAGAATTAGGCTGGGCAGATATTTATGATGTCCCAATAATTTGTGTTTATAAGAAAGGTTTTCATCCACCAAGGTCAACCCAAGTGATTACAGATAAGTTTCTAGAATATTCAGATTCTAAAGAACTAGTTTCCGGATTAGAAGAAATGATAAGTAAAATTTAAAAACCCTTCCATTTCTTAGCTTTCTATGGAAATTACATATAAAACAAAAAATGAGAGATTAAAAGTTGAAGTTGAAGCAAGTTCTGCTAAAGAAGCTTTTAAGAAACTGGCAGAGTTTCAAGAAGTTTTTGATGAATCTAACTGCGGTTTATGCAACGGTGAAGAGTTACAGTTTATTGTTCGAACTGTTGATGGTAACGATTACTACGAACTAAAATGTAAAAGTTGTGGTGCTAAATTAGCTTTTGGTCAACATAAAACTGGTGATAGTTTATTCCCTAAACGAAAAGCTGCTGATGGTAGTTATGATAATAAAACTCGTGGCTGGTTTAAATGGTCTCCACAAAGTCAGCAATGAATTGCTCACAATGTGGTGTTTGCTGTAAACTGTTTGTGATTAATCTTAACGAAGCAGAATATAAATCAGGCAAATTTAAAACTGTTTTTCAGGAATTTGGAATGGTTGAAGATTTTGCAGAAGCAGAACTTATTGGGGCTAATTTATTAGCACAGCAAGAGCCAACAATAACATGCATTTATCTTAAGGACAGCAAATGTTCTATTCATCAAGATCGACCGCAAGCATGCCGAAACTTTTTCTGTGAATCAAAAGAAGAATGGTGCCAAGGAATGATTGAGAAGATAAAGAGATATAAAAATGAAACTTAAAATCCATTTACCAAAAGAACTTGAAGAAAAATATTATGAAATAGAAAGTACATTTGGTGATGTTGCTCAAGATTGGAAGAGGTATAATGATGAAATAATCCCTGAAGATGAAAAATTTGCTCAAGATATTATTAATTTTTTGATTGAAGTTGTTGATTATGTTGGAAACAATTTTGAAAAGTTAGATTTGGTTAAATATAAAGAATTTCTGGCTTATTACTATATGCATTTTTATTACGGGCCAAATGGGGACTGTCATAATTATTTAGATTTTGATGAAAGTATTAATGGTGAGGGGATTGCTGACTTTTTCTGGGAATTAAGAAATGATGAAGATTCTCTGTTAACGAGGAAACAGTTGCAAGTAATTAAAGATAAATTAATGAAATTGTTAAAAGAATTTGATTAAAATAACTACTCTAAGCCCACTATTTTTTTAAATGACTAACTTTTTTCTTTGATTATGGGAATAGAAGTTGAATTTAATCCTGATTTGGCATTAAGGAACATTGAACATTATCAGAAAGGGGATAGAAAACTGGAAGAATGTATTCCAGAACTACTGGAAGAAGGTAAAGTTTACAATTTTCTAAAAAAAGGACAACGAAACTATTGGTTTAATGGAGAAGTTCCTTTACTGCAAACAGAAGGTAATGCTAGATTGTCAAGACCACTAGCAAGTATCTTTATTCTTGAAGCTACCCATTTCTTAGATGCGGGAGAAGTTTACACTAAAGGTCAATATAAAGTCAAAGAAGTGTTTAGTTCAGATGATCCTACAGTTCAATTTGAAAGTTATGCACGTGTTAAAAAATTATAATCTTCTTTCGACTTTCTTTACCCAATCTTTTGGAGCTTCATACCTACCAGTTTGAATTCCTGTAAGAAGGTCGTACATCTTTTTAGAAACTGGCCCTACTTGTCCGTCCCCCACTATCATTTCTCTTAACCTGGTTCTTTTACGTTCTCCAATGTCAATTATTTGAGTGCCGACCGGTGCAACAGTTGCTGCAGTTCCAAGTCCGCCATTTTCAGTTATTTCGCCTAACGCAATATCAATCACAAAATCTAAAGCCAAAACTTTTTCTTGAAAAACAGGATATTCTAAACGATCACCTAACTCTAAAAAAGATCTACTGGTGATTGATTCTAAAATTGTGTCCGTAAATTCAGGAATGATTATTTCTTGATCTTTAGTAACCATATAAACGTTCATTGCACCAGTTTCTTCAATGAACCTGTCTGTTACGTCCATGTAAAGTACTTGTTTAGCACCAAGCCCTTTTGCTTTCTCAGCGGCTTCTAACGAAGCTGCATAATTTCCACCAGTTTTAGCTGTACCTACACTTTTTGGGGCGACACGTTTATGTTTATCAGTTAACATTAATTTAATAGGTTCAAATCCTCCCGGGAAATAAGATCCGCTAGGAGAAAGGAATGTACAGAAAATATAATCAACACTTGATTTTACTCCTAAAAAACCGCCAGTACCAAAAATGAACGGCCTGATATAAATTGATGCATTATCCTGTTGTGGCATCCATAATCGTTCTATGTCCAGTAAAGTATTAATTGCTTTTGACTGAACTTCTGGAGGTATTTCTTTCATACACAATTTCCTTGCTGAATGATTTAATCTTTTACAGTTTTCATCTATTCTGAAAGTGTACAATTCTCCATTAGGATGTTGAAAAGCTTTTGCACCTTCAAAAACTGTTTGACAATAATGTAATGTTGCCGTGTTCGGCATAACATGAACTCTATTTTGATAATTTTTTGTATCAACAATTTCTAAAGGACCATAAGGGACAATTCTTGGCGAGTGCCATTCTCCATTAGAATAGTCCATTAAAAACATGTGATCAGAAACTAATTCGCCGAATGGTAAAGTTCCTTTAGGTGTAAACGGACTTTGCATTTGTCTTTCAGAAAATGGAATAACTTGGTCTAAGTTTATATTTGTCATTTTATCTTAAGGAAATGGAAGAAAGATAATAAATATTATTGTTATAGAAGGTACATATTGTTTTTTTATAAGAAAGGTTTATATATTTCTACACTTCAGTGGTGAATAATAAGCAAAAAAACTTTTAATAATTAAAATGGGTAAAATAAGAAAAGCAAAAGATAAACAAAAGACTCAAGAATTGATAGGTAAAAGTAGAGATTTTTTATTGTCAAATAACCAACCTCTTGAAGAAAGGGCAAAATTATTAATTGAAAGTTATAAACATACACCCTCTAGCGGTTATAATTCTTCTCTTATTAATGAAAATCTTACATTGTTAAATACAACTCCCGAGGATGAAAAAGAATCATTTGAGGAATTACTAGAAAATCAAGAAGAATTTGAACAATTACTGGAAAATAAAAAAAATGAAGGGGGAGAAATAATTTCCAGCTTAGAAAGAACTTGGTCAGAAAACCTTCTTTATTCAACATCTTGGTTTGCTTTAAAAAATCAAACAGATTACAAACCAGTAAAATTAATGGAAACCATTGAACAATTTTTAGATTTAGAACAACCATTTCTCGCAGGAGAAACTCCCCGTAACATTGGAAATATGTTTTATGAATTGGGAAAAATAACTAAAAATAATCTTATTAAGAAAAATGATTCTCAACTTGAAAGACAAATTTATCAACTTTCTGGGAGGACATTAAGTTATGTTCACTTAGAAGAATGTGAAAAACAAGTTTTTTTGAAATTTAATAAACCTTTAATAAATAAACGCAATCAAATCTTATCTAATGAATTAGAGTTCATTTTTAATTGCTTCATCGCAGCTTATGATTTTTATGAAATTAATGATAAAGTAAAACAGGCAGATACGTTTATAGAATTAGGAAAATTAACTAAACATCGTCCGGAAATCCCTTTTTGTATAGAATTTTATCCTGAATTGAAAAATGTTAAAACCCTTCTTAAAGAAAGATTAGAGATCTCTAATTGGAAGGATTTACCTTTGGGTTTATTTAGTGAAGCACAAAAAATTCTTTATGAAACAATTGAAAGTGCCAAAGATAGTGAATTTCAAGTAAGAAATCTTCCAGAAATCAATAATAAATATAATGAAGCAAGTCAATACTTACTAAAAGTTGCTCTTGAAAAAGTTGATTTAAATGAAATGGAACAAACTATCTCTGATTGGAAGCCGCGCAATTTTCAACATATTTGTCATCCCCAGAATTATGTTTCTTTACATTTTGAGTTGGCAAAATTAAAAACAGGAGATGAACAATTAATTTATTTAACTAAAGCGGTAGAATCTGCAAACCATTCATTCAGAGATTGGCGAAAAGATACTGAAAGTTACACTGTCATTTATGCATTGTTGGCCAAAATTAAAGATTATGTTGAAGAAGAAAAAATTGATGATTGTGAACTTAAAGAATTGTTAAAAGATAAAGATAGAAAAGAATTAATAAACGTTTTTAGAGAAGAGATTTTACAATCAAAAGATTGGATTGAGCTTAAAGAGGGAGTAGCTTTTATTCCAAAAGATAAGAATGGTATGCCTTTACATGAAGTTGTTCTAAAAAAAGGTAAAGATAAAGAAGAAATCAAAAAACAATATTTTCTTGAGCAAGTAATTTACCAAAATTTAAAATCTGAATTAACAGTTGATCAAAAAAAAGTTCCTTTTGTTCGACCTTTGGATTTATGGGAAGTTGAAACTGCACAGGGTACAGAATACTTTTATTTCATGAAACATGAAGAAGGGTTTAATTTAGAAAAAATTATGAGATTTAAAACAAAAGAAAAAAAATATTTAAGTTATTTGTATAAAATTAATGGCTATAATAAAAAAGGAGTTAATCACAGGAACAATATTATCAAAGAACAAGATGAATTGATTTCTTCTTCATTGAAAATTTTAGCTTATTTTGGCGGTACTTTAGCAAACAAACTAAAAGGGGAAAAATCACTTGAAGGTGAAGTTAAAATACTTACTGATCAAGGTATTCTTGATGAAAAAGTTAGTTTACCAATAAAAAAGTTTGATTATTTAGAAAATCTTGTTGAAAGATTATTAGTAGGAAGAGATGAAAAAGTAGTTCAAGATACATTAAGTAAACTTGATTCAGGAAAAATCAATCAAATAAAAGTAAATGATAAAAGATTAGGTCTTAATGAATCTTTCCACGATTTTTTTATTGAGTATAAGAAATTTGTAAATGATTACCTTTCTGAACCATCTTTAGAAGTTATTCTTCATAATGACCCTTACTTAGGAAATATAATTGGAGGTGAAACACTAATTGATCCAAAATACATTCGTCGGGGTAATCCTTTAGTAGACTTATCATATTTTTTAGAAAATGTTTCATATTATCATAATCACTTTTATTCTTTTGATCATATTCGCAAAAGGAATGTAGATGATTATTTAAATGAGTTATCTGATTATGTTAGTTTTGACAGAAAAGAAGTTGAGAAACAATATGATGCAAATGCCATACATTCTTTAATTGGTCACATTAGTGGTTTTTCGAAACAGGGCAAAGTTAAAGATGGATTTTTTTATTGCCAACAGGCTTTAGAAATGATGGACAAACTTAAAGTTGATGATCTGAAAATTAAATTTATTGATTACATTAAAAAAACTAACTTTTATCAAGAACTTAATATCAGAGAAAAATCACTAATATAATAATTACATCTTATCAACAAGGTATACGGTTGATATGTTTTTTATTATCATCGTAATATTGATTAGATGATGTAATGTTCTAATCTCTTTTTTAGGACATTTTTCAAATAATTGATAACTTTTTTTAATAATTTCTTTACTTTTTATTGAAATTTTAAATGAATCTTTTATATCATACTTGTAAAAATAGTGATAAAATGATCGTAACAAATCATTTAC